>NZ_JCAFUM010000006.1:0-282469 GCF_059371335.1 Stenotrophomonas sp. YJH_SMC_6
CGTTTCACGTGCCGGGAGTCGACCAACCGGTTCGACGGAATCCGCTTGGTAGAGTCGACCGTTGGTCGACTATCGCGCGCAGCGCGGGATTTTCTCGATCTGGACGAAGGGCAGTCGACTAACAGTCGACTCTACCCGGCGGGTCGTTTCACGTGCGGGAAGATCTCAGGCCAGCTCAGGTTCCTGCGCCAGCAGGCGATGGAAGCGTTGCAGAACGTAAGGATCGATCAGGCCACCAGATTGCTCGTCGATGATGCGCAGAGCCGTCTCGTGTTCCATCGCGGCACGGTAGGGGCGCACGCTGGTCATCGCGTCATAGGCATCCGCAACGGTGACGATGCGTGAGCCCAACGGAATGCTCTCGCCGCGCAGCCCATCGGGATAGCCACTGCCATCGAACGCCTCGTGATGGGCGCGGATCAGCCGCGCAACCGGTGCCGCGTCGCTGCGGCCGGTGGCCAGGAAGATGTGTTCACCGCGCACCGGATGCTCGCGCATGATCGCGCGCTCCTCATCGGTATGCCGGCGCGGGGCCAGCAGCACCTCATCGGGAATGCCGATCTTGCCGATGTCATGGAAGCGTGCGGCCAGACCGATCTGCGCACTGGCCTCGTCATCCAGATCGCAGTGCGTGGCCAGGCGCTGCGCGAGCAGGCCAACGCGGTCGCAATGGTGGCGGGTGTAAGCGTCGCGCATCTGCAGCGACATCGAGAGGGCATCGATCAGGCAGGCCTGTGCATGCAGCAGGTCGGGGGCGGGTACGGCGTCAGGAAACATGGTCATCCGCCCGCACCGGGTGGGGACCGGTGCGGGGTATTCGGGGGCGATCAACCCGGGGCGAGGGTGGTCAGAAGGGCGCGGGCCGCGTTGAAGCGGTCCTCCGGCAACGGCAGCGGATGCTTGATGCGAAGCTTGTCGGGCCCTTCCATGGCATAGAGGTTTGGCTGTTTCTGGATCAGCTGGATCACCGCCATCGGATCGATGTTCGGCTTGGACTCAAACACGATGCGGCCACCGTTCTCACCCAGGTCCAGCTTGCGGATGCCCAGCGCGTTGGCTTTCAGCTTCAGCTCGGCGATGGCGAACAGGTGCTTGGCCGCATCCGGCAGCAGGCCGAAGCGATCGATCATCTCCACCTGCAGTTCGCGCAGCGCATCGCTGTCGCGCGCGCTGGAAATACGCTTGTACAGGGTCAGGCGGGTATGCACGTCCGGCAGGTAGTCTTCCGGGATCAGTGCCGGCACATGCAGCTCGACCTCGGCACCACGCACTTCCTCGCCGGCATCCAAGTCGGGCAGCTTGCCCTGCTTGATGCTGCGTACCGCGCGCTCCAGCAGCTCGGTGTACAGGCTGAAGCCGACCTCGGCCATCTGCCCGCTCTGGTCCTCGCCGAGCAGTTCGCCGGCACCGCGGATCTCCAGATCGTGCGTGGCCAGGGTGAAGCCGGCGCCCAGTTCGTCCATCGAGGCGATCGCTTCCAGACGCTTCTCAGCGTCGGGGGTGATCGCGCGGCGGTCGGGGGTGATCAGGTAGGCGTAGGCACGGTGGTGCGAACGGCCCACGCGCCCACGCAGCTGATGCAGCTGGGCCAGGCCGAAGCGGTCGGCGCGGTTGATGATGATGGTGTTGGCGTTGGGGATGTCGATGCCCGATTCGATGATCGTGGTCGACAGCAGCACGTTGAAGCGCTGCTTCTGGAAGTCCAGCATCACCTTTTCCAGCTCGCGCTCGGGCATCTGCCCGTGGGCGATGCCGATGCGCGCTTCCGGCACCAGCTCGGACAGCTCGCGCTGCATTCGGCCGATGCTTTCCACGTCGTTGTGCAGGAAGTACAGCTGGCCGCCACGTGCCAGCTCGCGCTGGAAGGCTTCGCGCAGCAGCGCGTTGTCCCACTGGGTGATGAAGGTCTGCACCGCCAGCCGGTTCGGCGGCGGCGTGGCGATGATCGACAGGTCGCGCAGGCCGGCCATGGCCATGTTCAAGGTGCGCGGGATCGGCGTGGCGGTCAGGGTCAGCAGGTGCACGTTGGCGCGCAGCGCCTTCAGGGCTTCCTTCTGACGCACGCCGAAACGCTGCTCTTCGTCGACGATGACCATGCCCAGGTCCTTGAACTTCACGTCGGGCTGCAGCAGGCGATGGGTGCCGACGATGACGTCGATGGTGCCGGCGGCGACCTTTTCCAGCTCGGCCTTGATCTCCTTGGTGCTCTTGAAGCGCGACAGCACCTCGACCTTCAGCGGGTAATCGGCGAAGCGGTCGCGGAAGTTGCGGTAATGCTGTTCGGCCAGCAGCGTGGTCGGCACCAGCACGGCCACCTGCTTGCCGGCACTGGCGGCGGCGAATGCCGCACGCACCGCCACCTCGGTCTTGCCGAAGCCGACGTCGCCGCAGACCACACGGTCCATCGGCTGGCTGCTGGCGAGGTCGCGCAGGGTGGCGTCGATGGCGGCCAGCTGATCGGGGGTTTCCTCGAACGGGAATCCGGCGGCGAACGGCTCGTACATCGCACGGTCCACCTGCAGTGCCAGGCCGGCACGCGCCTGGCGACGGGCCTGGATCTCCAGCAGTTCGGCAGCGACGTCGCGCACCTTTTCGGCGGCTTTGCGCTTGGCCTTGCTCCACTGCTCGCCACCGAGCGAATGCAGCGGCGCGGTTTCCGCTGAAGCGCCGGAATAGCGGCTGATCAGGTGCAGCTGGGCGACCGGCACATACAGGCGGTCGCCCTTGGCGTATTCGATTTCGAGGAACTCGCCGGGCATGCCGCCGACGTCCATCGCGATCAGGCCACGGTAGCGGCCGACGCCATGGTCCTCGTGCACGATCGGTGCACCCTCGGTCAGTTCGCCGAGGTCGCGGATGATCGCTTCCGGCTCGCGGCCGGCACGACGCGGGCGGCGGGTGCTGCCGGCGCGGTCGGGGAACAGCTGGCGCTCGGTCAGCACCGCGATGCGCGGATCGTCCAGTGCGAAGCCATCTTCCAGCGGTGCCACCGCGATCGCGAAGCGCGCATCGTCGGCGAGGAAGCTGGGCAGGTCGGCCACCACCGGCGGCTTCAGTTCGGCGGCCTGCAGCACTTCCAGCAGGGCCTCGCGACGCCCGGGCGAATCGGCGGCGATCAGTACCCGGCCCGGATAGTGGCCGAGGAAGGATTTCAGCGCGTCGCCAGCGGGGGCCTCGCGCGCGGCCACCGGCAGCGGCGGCAGCGGCTGGTCACCCAGCGCGTGGGCATCGGCGATGCGCGCGTGGTCAGCCGACCACACCTCGATGCGCGGGGCATCGTTCAGGCGCTCGCGCAGCAGCTCCGGCGACAGGTACAACGCCGAAGGCGGCAGCAGCGGGCGCTCCACATCATGGCGGCGTTGCTCATAGCGGTCCGCGGTCTGCGCCCAGAACGCGACGGACGCTTCATACGCACCGGTACAGACCACCGGCAGGCTGCCGTCGGGCAGGTAGTCGAACAGGGTTGCGGTGCGTTCGAAGAACAGCGGCAGGTAGTACTCGACGCCGGCCGGGACCAGCCCGGACTTCAGATCCTGGTACAGCGAACTGCGCCGGGTATCCACATCGAAACGCTCGCGCAGCGTGGCCAGCACGCGTGCGATGCTGGCCTCGTCCATCGGCACTTCGCGGCCGGGCAGCATGTGCACCGCCTCGACCTTGTCCAGCGAACGCTGGCTTTCTGGATCGAAGGCACGGATCGAGTCGATGTCCTCGTCCAGTAGTTCTACCCGCAGCGGCTCGTCGGCGCCCATCGGGAACACGTCGAGCAGGCCGCCGCGCACCGCGAAGTCACCCGGGTCCATCACCTGCGGCACGTTGCGGTAGCCGGCGCTTTCCAGGCGACGCTTCTCGGCTTCCAGGTCCAGGCGCTGGCCGACTTTCAGGTCGAAGCTGCCACCGATCACATAGCTGCGCGGGGCCAGCTGCTGCAGCAGGGTCTGCACCGGCACGATCACCAGGCCGCGCTTCAGCGCCGGCAGGCGGTGCAGGGCGGACAAGCGCTGCGAGATGATGTCCGGATGCGGGCTGAAGCGGTCGTACGGCAGGGTTTCCCAGTCCGGGAAGGCGACCACCGGCAGGGCCGGGTCACCGCCAAGCAGGGTCTGCAGGTCGGCTTCGAGCTGGTTGGCACCGTGGTTGTCACGGGCGATCACCAGCAGCGGGGCGTCATGCGCACGCGCGGCCTGGGCCAGGTACCAGGCCAGGGCGGTCGGCGAGGCGGGGGCGCGCCACCAGGCGCGGAGCTGGCCGGCGCGCGGCAGCGGCGGGGCGGGGTATGAGGTACGCGACATGGACCCCGGATTTTAGCAGAAGCCCGATCGAAGCCCGGTGGGTCGTGCCGGCCGTTTGCCGACGGCCTCACGTGCCGTTGGGGGAACACAATGCCGGCCAGCGGCCGGCACTACCGGGAGGCATGGCCGGGCAGGGCCCGGCGCATCCGTCAGTTGTCCAGCTCCAGCACCATCCGCACCAGGCCTTCGGCACCGGTCGGGTGCGGCACCGGCTTGAAGCCCAGCGAGGCGGCCAGCTGCTTCATCGGCTCGTTCTCGGCGGCAACGTCGCCGTACAGGCGGTCGAGGTACTTGCCGCGGCCCCACTTCACCAGCTTGCGCATCAGCTGCCGGCCCAGGCCCTGGCCAATGAGGAAGCGGCTGATCAGGATCGCGTACTCGGCTTCACGGGTACCAGGGATGATCGAGGCCCGGGCGACCGCGCCGACCACCGCTTCGCCAGCGGGCAGGGATTCGGCTGCGACCAGGGTGATCTCGGTCTTGGGGTTGGGGTGGGTCAGGCGCTGGGTGGTTTCCGGCGACAGCTCGGTCACCGCCTGCAGGAAACGATCACGGATTTCTTCCGGCCCGAACAGGCTGAACGCCGCTTGCAGCGGTGCGCCATCTTCCGGGCGGATGGGGCGGATCAGCAGCTCGTGGCCGCTGGGAGCCTTGAAGATCTCATGCCAGGGCGGCATGCGGTTGCGAGTGGCCATACCGGGTGATTCCTTGGTGGTCCATCGATTGTGGCATCACCGGGGCTGCATTCCGTGAACGAAAGGCTCACGGCGGTACAGCCTCGTGAAGGCCGTTATTCGGGGGCTTTGAGCCAATCCAGGCGGGTGCTGGCTCCCGGTTCGCCCAGGTGCTGGCGCAGCGCCGGCAGGGCCGGACCGACCACCCGGTCGAACTGCCACGGCGGGTTGAGCAGCAGCATGCCGCTGCCGTTGAGGCGCAGCGGCGAGTCGTCCGGGCGCACCAGGAACTCGATCGTCATCGCCGACTTGACCGGCAGGGCAGTGGCCTTGCGCAGGAAATGCAGGATGGTGCGGCGCTGCTTGATCGGGAACCAGACCGCACAGGTGGCCTGCGGCCAGCGTGCCAGGGTCTCGGCCAGGGCCGCCAGGATGTTCTGGTATTCGGCGTCCTGCGCCTCGTACGGAGGATCGATCAGCACCAGGCCACGACCGATCTTGCTGCCGTTGAACTTCGGCGGCAGCAGCGAGCGCAGCAGGGCATAGCCATCACCAGCGCGCACATCGACGCGGCTGTCATGGGCAAACAGGGCCTTCAGCGTGGCCGTTTCGGCTTCCTGCAGCTCGCAGACCGCCATCCGGTCCTGCGCGCGCATCGCCTGTGCGCTCAGCAGCGGCGAGCCCGGGTAGTTGGTCAGCGCGCCGACCGGGTTGTCGGCCTGGACCGCCTTCAGGTAGCGCTCGACCACCTCCGGCAGCTTGGGCTGGGCCATCAGCCGCATGATCCCGGATTCGGCCTCCAGGGTCTTGCGGCTCTCTTCGCTGGCCAGCAGGTAGCGGCCAGCGCCGCCGTGGGTGTCGAGTACGAAGAACGGACTGTCCTTGCGCTTGAAGCTGTCGATCAGGGCCAGCTGCACGATGTGCTTGAGCACATCGGCGTGGTTGCCGGCATGGAAGGCGTGGCGATAGTTCATGGCCGGCAGTGTACGGGGCGGCGGCCGCAGCGGCTATGCTGCGCGCCATGACAGCTCCCGTTGCCCATGTCCTGGTAGTCGAGGACGAAGCCGCCATCGCCGAAACCGTGCTCTATGCGCTGCGCAGCGAGGGCTATGCCGCCAGCCACTGCCTGCTGGGCGGGGAGGCGCTGCAGCGGCTGCAGGCCGGGGATATCGACGTGGTGGTGCTGGACGTGGGCCTGCCCGACCTGGGCGGATTCGAGGTCTGCCGGCGGCTGCGCGCGCAGCCCGGGCCGGCGGCGCAGCTGCCGGTGATCTTCCTGACCGCCCGCAACGATGAAGTGGACCGGGTGCTCGGCCTGGAACTGGGCGCCGACGACTACATGACCAAGCCGTTCTCGCCGCGCGAGCTGGTGGCGCGGGTGCGTGCGCGCCTGCGCCGTGCGGCGCCGGTCATCGCAGCGCCCAGCGCCGATGCAGGCTGGCAGGAACATGGCGCGTTCGCCATCGACCGCGAAGGCCGGCGCATCCGCTTCCGTGGCCAGGCACTGGACCTGACCCGCTACGAGTACGCGCTGCTGGAGGCGCTGCTGCAGCGACCCGGTGCCATCCTCAGCCGTGCCCAGCTGATGGACCGTGGCTGGGACAGCAGCGCCGACAGTGCCGACCGCACCGTCGATACCCATGTAAAGACGCTGCGTGCCAAGCTGCGCGCGGCCGGTGCCAGCGACGACCCGATCCGCACCCACCGTGGCCTTGGCTACGCGCTGGAGGTCTAGCCGATGCGCCTGGTGCTGAAGCTGTTCCTGGGTTTCTTCCTGATCACCGGCATCGCGGCCTTCTTCGTGATGCGCGTGTTCGTCAACGAAGTGAAGCCGGGTGTGCGCCAGGCGATGGAATCGACCCTGGTCGATGCGGCCAACGTGCTGGCCGAGATGGCCGCCGCGGACGTCAAGGACGGCACCATCCGCAGCGGCAGTTTCACCCGCAACCTGGCCAAGGCACGGCAGCGCGACCTGAAGGCAATGGTCTGGCGGTTCCCGAAGCGCTCGCTGGATTACCGGGTGACCATCACCGATGCCAAGGGCATCGTCATCTACGACTCGCTGGGCCGTGACCTTGGCCGCGACAATTCGCGCTGGAATGATGTCTACCGCACCCTGCGTGGCGAATACGGTGCCCGTTCCAGCCCCGAGATTCCGGGCGAGGAAGGCGATACGGTGATGCATGTGGCGGCGCCGGTATACGACCCGGCCGATGGCCGCACCCTGATCGGCGTGCTCAGCCTGGCCCAGCCCAACCGCAGCATCGATCCGTTCATCGCCGCCAGCCAGCGCGCCATCATCGAGCGCGGTGCCTGGCTCATCGGATTGTCGGCGCTGGTCGGCGTGCTGGTGACAATGTGGCTGACCACTGGCCTCGGCCAGCTCAGCCGCTATGCACGCGCGGTCAGCGCGGGCGAACCGGTGCCACCACCACGGCGCCGTCGCGACGAGATCGGCGATCTCGGCCAGGCGCTGGAAACGATGCGCCGCAAGCTCGAAGGCAAGGCCTACGTCGAGCAGTACGTGCAGTCGCTGACGCATGAGATGAAGAGCCCGCTGGCGGCGATCCGCGGTGCCGCCGAACTGCTGCAGGAGCCGCTGCCCGAAGCGGACCGCGTGCATTTCGCGCGCAGCATTGTCGACCAGCAGGAACGGCTGACCGAGACCATCGACAAGCTGCTGGCGCTGGCCGAAGTGGAACAGCACGGCTGGCTGCAGACCCGCGATCCGATCGCGCTGCACGCATTGCTGGCCGATGCGGCCGCGGCCGCGCAGGTGCGCGCGCAGGCGGCCGGCGTGCGGGTCCACATCGGCAATGTGCCCGACCTGCGGGTGCAGGGCGACGGCTACCTGCTGCGGCAGGCGCTGCACAACCTGATCGACAACGCGATTGCCTTCTCGCCCTCCGGCGCGGAGATCGCGCTGCAGGCCGAGGTGGACGGGCAGGGCGTGCGCCTGCAGGTGGCCGACCGCGGCGCCGGCATCCCGGACTATGCGCGCGAGCGGGTGTTCGAACGCTTCTATTCGCTGGCGCGGCCCGGCAGCGGGCGGCGCAGTTCCGGCCTGGGCCTGCCATTCGTGCAGGAAGTCGCGCGCCTGCACGATGGACGCGCCAGTGTCGACGTCCGCGAGGGCGGCGGCACCGTGGCCAGCCTGTGGCTGCCATCGGGTGCGCCGGGTCAGCGCCCGCGCCGCTGACTTCACACTCGCTTCAAATTCGCCACAAACCCTGCTCACCCCAGCGGTCCATCCTGCAGCCCTCTCCAACGAGGATGGACCATGAAATCCCTGAAGATGCTGCTGAGGTTCGCCATTGTCGGCGGGCTGATCCTGCTGCTGCTGGTGCCGCTGACCATGATCCGCGGGGTCATCAACGAGCGCAGCGCATACCGCGACGAGGCGTTCTCGAGGGTGGCCGACAGCCGCGCCGGTGCACAGCAGCTGGTGGGCCCGGTGCGGGTGGTGCCATGGGTGGAACGCAAGCAGGTTGAACTGGTCGACCCGCTGGGCGTCAAGAAGACCGAGATACAGGTCACCGAGGGGCACTGGCTGCAGATGCCGGCGTCGCTGGAGGTGGGCGGCGAGATGCTGCCGAGCCAGCGCGAAGTCGGCCTGTTCAAGGTACCGGTGTACAGCTGGAACGGCCAGATGAAGGCGACCTTCGCCGCAGACGACTATCCGGTGAAGGCCGGCCGCAGTTACGGCCAGCCGTATGTCGCGGTTGGTGTATCCGATGTGCGTGGCCTGGTGGGTACGCCGAACCTGCGCGTGGATGGCAAGCAGCTGCGGTTGCTGCCGGGCGTTGGCGCGGCCAGCGAGGTGGGGCGAGGCCTGCACGCACCGGTGGCCGGTTTCGCTGCGGATCAGGGCGGCACGCTGGCTGCCAGCACGGTTGAACTGGAGCTGCGCCTGGATGGCAGCCGCATGCTGTCGGTGGTGCCGTTGGGCGATGACACCCACATCGCGCTGCGTTCGAGCTGGCCGCATCCGTCGTTCAGCGGCGCGTTCCTGCCCAACGAACGCCGCGTTGATGCGCAGGGCTTCGATGCACGCTGGGCGGTGTCCTCGCTGGCCTCCGATGCCCAGCGCCAGCTGCGCAATGATGGTGCGGTCGAATCGCAGGCGGTGACGGTGTCGCTGGTCGATCCGGTCGATACCTACACCCAGGCCGACCGTGCCTCGAAATACGGCGTGCTGTTCGTGCTGCTCACCTTCGTCGGCTTCATCCTGTTCGAGCTGATCAAGTCGCTGCGCATCCACCCGTTGCAGTACCTGATGGTGGGCCTGGCGCTGGCGATCTTCTTCCTGCTGCTGATCAGCCTGTCCGAGCACATCGCGTTCTGGAAGGCCTATCTGGTCTCGGCGGTGGCCTGTATCGGCCTGCAGGCGGTGTACCTGGCCAATGTGCTGGGCCACTGGAAGCGCGGTCTCGGCTTCGCTGCGCTGCTGACCGTGCTGTACGGCGCGCTGTATGGCCTGCTGGTGTCGGAGAACAACGCGCTGCTGATGGGTTCGCTGCTGCTGTTCGTGATCCTGGCGCTGGCGATGTGGGTGACCCGCCGGGTCGACTGGTACGCGCTCGGCGCGGAACTGAAGTAAGGAGCAGGCCATGGGCTGGCGCCAGGGATTGCGGCAACGGGCACGGCAGGGCATTCCGGCCCTGCTGGAAGTGGATGCGCTGCTGCAGGCACATGGCGTGCTGGCGGCCCTGCCGGGGGCACGGATCGCCCCCGGCCTGGTCCGCTTCCAGTTGGCTGCAGTGACCTGCGAAGGTTTGCAGGCGCAGGGATTGCGCTGGCTGCAGGGCGCGCGGCAGGGACGCGGCGCGGTGGCTGGCCGGGTGCCGCGCTACCGGCCATGGAAGGCCGGGGCGGAGGCGCTGGCCGAGATCGGTATCGGTGGCCTTCCGGATGACTGGCCCGCACACGCGGCGGTGTACGGCTGCAGCAGCATCGACCGGCGGCACTGGTTGCTGCTGCTGCCGGAACGGGCACAGTTGTGGTTGGGATGGAGCGGGTGATTGGGCTGTTCATCCACGCATGGCGTGGATCTACTGGTGTGGGTGCGAACCTTGGTTCGCACGCTCCCGCCCATGACCGATGGGACGGTATCCCCGCGCCCCCGCTGGCTAGACTCGACGAGTTGATGATCGAGCCGAAGGGCAGGGGTGCGATGTGTTGAAGTGGGGCATGCTGGCCGCAGCGCTGGCGATGGGTGGCAACGCAGGAGCGCAGCAGCGCGAGACGGTGGACCTGGACATGGTCAGCCGCATCCGCCAGGAGGCCTTCCACCGTTCGCAGGTGATGGACACCTTCAGCTATCTCACCGAGCGCATCGGCCCGCGCCTGACCAACTCGCCGGTCATGGGTCGCGCCAACGCCTGGACCCGCGGCAAGTTCAACGAATGGAAGCTGGACAACGTCCACGACGAGGCCTTCGACGACTTCGGGCGCGGCTGGGAGTTCACTTCGGCGAGCGTGGAGATGCTGGGCGACCGCGTGCAGCCGCTGCATGCACTGCCCAAGGCCTGGACGCCGGGCACCAAGGGGCCGGTTGAAGGCGAGCTGGTCCAGGTCGAGATCAAGAAGCCCGAAGACATCGAGAAGTACCGCGGCAAGCTGCGCGGCAAGATCCTGCTGCTGGGCGAGGCGCGCGAGTACAAGCGCGGCACCGAGGCGGATTCGCATCGCCACGACGCCACCTCGCTGGAAGGCCTGCAGGAGTTCACCCTGCCCAAGGACAAGGACGCCACCGCCGAGCGTGCCAAGCGGGTCAAGGAGTACCAGGAACGCCAGCAGCTGGCGACCAAGGTCAATGCGTTCTTCGTGGAAGAGGGCGCGCTGGCCTCGATCAGCATCAGCAGCTGGGACAACGGCATCATCCGGGTTGCCGGTGGTGGTTCGCGCAAGGCCGGCGAGTCGGTGGGCATCCCCGAGCTGGCGATGATCAGCGAGCACTTCAATCCGCTGGTGCGCGCGCTGGAGGCCAAGCAGACGGTGCGCCTGCGCGTGGATGTGGCAGCACGCTTCACCGATGAGGCCGACCAGCCCGGTTACAACACGCTGGCCGAGATCCGTGGCAGCAGCAGGCCCGATGAAGTGGTGATGATCGGCGCGCACCTGGATTCCTGGCACAGCGGTACCGGTGCGGCCGACAACGCGGCTGGCGTGGCGGTGATGATGGAGGCGATGCGCATCCTCAAGGCCACCGGCGCCAAGCCCAGGCGCACCATCCGCGTGGCGCTGTGGAGCGGTGAGGAACAGGGCCTGATCGGCTCGCAGGCTTATGTGGCCAAGCACTTCGGTCGTTTCCCGGAACCCACCGACCCGGCGCAGAAGGCGCTGCCGGCCTCGCTGCGCGAGCCCACCGGCGCGCTGCAGAAGACCCGCGATTACGGCAAGTTCCAGGTCTACTTCAACATGGACAACGGCTCGGGCCGCTTCCGCGGCATCTATGCGCAGGAAAACCTGGCGGCGATGCCGATCTTCGAAGCCTGGCTGGCGCCGTTCCATGACGTGGGCGCCACCACCGTGGCCACCCGCAACACCGGCAGCACCGACCACATCAGCTTCGACCGCATCGGCCTGCCGGGCTTCCAGTTCATCCAGGACCGGCTGGACTACTTCACCAATGTCCACCACAGCCACCTGGACACCTGGGACCACGCCGAACCGGAAGACCTGAAGCAGGCCGCAGCCATCGTCGCCTCGTTCGCCTACAACGCCGCGATGCGCGAGCAGCCGTTCCCGCGCAAGGTGGAACCGTAAAAGGGGACGGAGGGGATTAAGTCGTTTCTCCCCTCCGTTTCCCGGTTGCAGGCCCAGCGGCTGGGCAATCGCGACTTAATCCCCTCCGTCCCCTTTTTTCCGTCGGGGGCGGAGGGCTGGTAAAATCGGGGGATTCCCGTTCCTCGAGCCGTCCATGACCTGCCGCACCCGCTTCGCCCCCAGTCCCACCGGCTACCTGCACATCGGTGGTGCCCGCACTGCGCTGTACTGCTGGCTGGAGGCCCGCCACCGTGGCGGCGAGTTCGTGCTGCGCATCGAGGACACCGACCGTGAACGCAGCACCCAGGGCGCGATCGACGCGATCCTGGAGGCGATGGAGTGGCTGGGCCTGGACTATGACGAAGGCCCGATCTACCAGACCGACCGCGTCGCCCGTTACCTGGAAGTGGCCGAACAGCTGGTGGCCGACGGCAAGGCGTATTACGCATACGAGACCCGCGAAGAGCTTGACGCGATGCGCGAGGCCGCCATGGCCAGGCAGGAGAAGCCGCGCTACAACGGTGCCGCGCGTGACCTGGGCCTGCCGCGCAGGGATGATCCGAACCGCGTCATCCGCTTCAAGAATCCGCTGGACGGCACCGTGGTGTTCGACGACCTGATCAAGGGCCGTATCGAGATCGCCAACAGCGAGCTGGATGACATGGTCATCTTCCGCCCGGACGGCTACCCGACCTACAACTTCGCGGTGGTGGTGGACGACTGGGACATGGGCATCACCGAGGTCATCCGCGGCGACGACCACATCAACAACACCCCGCGCCAGATCAACCTGTACGAAGGCATCGGCGCGCCGGTGCCGAAGTTCGGCCACATGCCGATGATCCTGGACGAGCAGGGCGCCAAGCTGTCCAAGCGCACCGGCGCGGCCGACGTGATGCAGTACAAGGACGCCGGCTACCTGCCGGACGCACTGCTGAGCTACCTGGCCCGCCTGGGCTGGTCGCACGGTGACCAGGAGCTGTTCAGCCGCCAGGAACTGATCGACCTGTTCGACGTGAAGGACTGCAATTCCAAGGCCTCGCGCCTGGACATGGCCAAGCTGGGCTGGGTCAACCAGCACTTCCTGAAGACCGAGGACGTGTCCGCGATCGTGCCGCACCTGGTCTACCAGCTGCAGAAGCTGGGCCTGGACGTGGCCGCTGGCCCGGCCCCGGAGGACGTGGTGATCGCCCTGCGTGAACGCGTGCAGACCCTGAAGGAAATGGCCGAGAAGGCCGTGGTCTGGTACCAGCCGCTGACCGAGTACGACGAAGCGGCGGTGGCCAAGCACTTCAAGGCCGGTGCCGAGGTGGCGCTGGGCAAGGCCCGCGAGCTGCTGGCCGCCCTGCCGGAATGGACCGCCGAGTCGGTGGGCGTCGCCCTGCACGACGCGGCCGCAGCGCTGGAAATCGGCATGGGCAAGGTTGCCCAGCCGCTGCGCGTGGCCATCACCGGCACCCAGGTCAGCCCTGACATTTCCCATACCGTTTACCTGGCCGGCCGCGAGCAGGCCTTGAAACGCATTGATGTGGCCATCACCAAGGTAGCAACGGCCTGAGGCATCCTTGCCAGGCCCGAACCGGAGAACACGCATGCCCACCAAGACCGCCACTGCCTGTACCGCGCCGCACCACCACGTCCACGACGCATCGGACTTCGTGGCGGTGGTCGAGCGCGTCTCGCGCGAACGCGGGCTGCGCCTGACCCCGATCCGCGCCAACGTGCTGAAGCTGATCGCCGAGGCCGGCAAGCCGGTCAAGGCCTACGAGCTGCTGGAGTGGGTGCGCAACGGCAAGGGCGTGGGTGCTGATGCCCCGCCCACCGTGTACCGCGCGCTCGACTTCCTGATGGCCAATGGCTTCGTGCACAAGCTGGAATCGGTGAATGCCTTCGTGGCATGTCACCATCCCAGCAGCGCCGCGCATTCGGTGCCGTTCCTGATCTGCAACAGCTGCCACAGCGCGGTGGAACTGGAAGACCGCGAGATCGTCACCCAGCTGGAGAAGCGCGCCAAGGAGCTGGGTTTCCAGCCGCAGGCGCAGACCCTGGAAGTGCACGGGCTCTGCGCGCGCTGCGCCGGGTAACGGATCGGTAGTGCCGGCCGCTGGCCGGCATTTTGGAAACGGGGTCAGATCCCTTTGCCAGTGGCAAAGGGATCTGACCCCGTTTCATATCGGTGCGACAGGGCCTGCGTCCTAGTCCATCGGCTTGGACCGGGTATCCACCCGCACGATCACCGACATGCCGGGACGCAGCTGCTTTGCCAGCTCCTGATTCCCATTGATTGAAATCCGAACCGGTAGCCGCTGCACCACCTTGGTGAAGTTGCCGCTGGCATTGTCCGGGCGCAGCACGCTGAATTCCGACCCGGTGGCGGGCGCGATCTCCTGCACGCGGCCCCGCAGCACCTGGCCTTGGAACGCGTCCACCGAGAACGTGGCCGGCTGGCCGATCGCCATCCCCCAGGTCTGGCCTTCCTTGTAGTTGGCCACCACCCACAGCGTGTCAGGTACCAGGAACAGCAGCTGCGAACCGGCGGCAACGTACTGGCCCACGCGTACGCTGGCTTCGCTGATCTGGCCGTCGCGCGGCGCGTGGATCACCGTGTTGGCCAGATCGATGCGCGCCAGTTCCAGCTGCGCCTGCGCGCTCTCCACCTGGGCCTCCAGGCTCTTGCGCGCTACCTGGGTCGATACCAGGGTCTCCTCGGCGATGCGGATCTGCGCCTGCGACTGCTGCACGCTGGCCTGCGCCGAAGCCTGCGCGGTGCGGAACTTGTCGCGATCGTTGATCGATACCAGCTGCTGCGCGGCCAGTTCCTCGTAGCGCTTGGTCTCGTTGCGTGAGCGTTGCAGCTCCGCCTGCCCGGCCGACAACGTGGCGCGGGCGGAGGCAATCTGCGCACGGTTCTGCGCCTGGGACTGGTCTGAGTTGGCCAGGGCCGCGCGTGCGCTGTCCAGCGTCGCCTGCGCCTGGGCGACACGCTGCGCGTAGATGCGGTCATCGATGCGCAGCAGCGGCTCGCCCTGCGTCACATGCTGGAAATCCTTCACCAGCACTTCGGTCACGTAGCCGTTCACCTGCGGCGCCATCACCGTGATCTGGCCGCGCACGTAGGCGTTGTCGGTCACCATCACGCTGCTGGTGAACGGCCACAGGTGCCAGGCGCGCAGGATCAGCGCAATGCCCAGCAGGGCCACCACCACCATCACCACCACGCTGCGCGCGCTGGGCTTGAGGTACTTCGGCGCGACAGCGGGTTCTACCGGCGTGGGGGCAGGCGCCGCGTCGGTCGGCGGCGGTGGGGTCACGTTGTCGGCGTCGTCGGGTCGGGGCGGGACGGGAGGCATGGTCGAGAACTCAGCGGGGCGCGGCCGGCGTGGCCACAGCGGGGGAAGTGGGGTGGCGCTTGCGCCATTGCTTGAGCACGGCGGTGCGCAGCGACAGCAGCAGCAACCAGCACAGGAAGCCGATGGCCAACCAACCGCTCAGTGTGAACACATCATTGAAGCCGCGTACGTTGGCTTCACGGCGCGTCGTCTGCGCCAACTGCGCGCTGCCCTGCGCGCTGCGCAGCACCGGATCGGTGATCTGGGCGCTGTACAGCTGCTGTTGGATGCGCAGGCGCTGTGCCACCACCGGATCGGCCGGGTCGAGCTGGCTGGTCAGCGCGCTGGAATACAGCTGCTCGCGATGCAGCTGGAAGGTCCCCAGCACGGCCGAGCCGGCCAGGCCGCCCAGCGTCTGCGTGATCGACAGCGTCACCAGGAAGGTGATCATGTGGTCCACGCCCTGTTTCAGCGCGGCGGAAATGCCGAGCATGATCAACGGGCCCATGAACATGCCGGCACCGACCGAGGCCAGGAACTGGCTGGCGTAGAAGTCGTGCGGCCGATCCATGCTGGTGCGGTGCTGGTCGAAGAACGCGGCAGCGCCCAGCAGCAGGATCGCCATCAGCAGCTGCGGGATCAGCCGCTTCGGCCCGAAGGTCAGTGCAGTGCCGGCGATACCGGTGACCACGCCGGCAAGAATCACCACGAACAGCGGCCGCAACTGATCAGGGCCCATGCCGAGCGTGCGCATCAGGTTGACCACGCCGTAAGACTGCTCGGTGGTCAGGAAGCGGATCAGGAAGGCGCCGACGATGAAATGCAGTACGGGCAGGCTGGCCAGCCAGCGTGTCTGCAGCAGCGGATTGCGCCGGTAGTGCTCGATGATGAAGGCGGTGGTGGACAGCACGATCGAGGCGACCAGGGCCCAGCCCAGCCACGGCGTGTTGAGCCACCAGCGGGTGTAGCCCTGCGCCAGCACGATCACCAGCAGCGCGACGGCCGGTGCAAGCAGGGCAAAGGTGAGGAAGTCCAGCGGTTCGAACGCCTTCACCTGGATGCCGGGCGGCAGCTTCAGCACCACCACTGCCGCGAACGCGCACAGTGCCAGCCCGGCTTCGAATGAGTAGAGCTGATGCCATTGGCCGGTATCGACCAAGCCTGGTGAAACGATCCAGGCGATCGGCACCGCCAGCTGCGAAAGGCCGACGCCGACCACCAGCAGGTTGCCGGTAAAGCGGCGCGGCAGCGCCTGCAGCATGTACAGCGTGCCCAGTGTCGAACAGGCCGCACCCGCGAAGCCGCTGGCGGCGCGGGTCAGCATCGTGGTCTCGAAGCTGCCGACGAACAGGTGCAGTACCGCCAGCGCTGCGTACAGGCCCAGTCCGATCTCGGCGAACAGGCGGATGCCGTACTGCTGGCGGAACTTGAAGGCCAACAGGTTGGCGGTGACATTCACCATGGCATAGGCCGCCACGAGCCAGCTGCCCTGGGTCGGGGTCAGTGCCAGCTGGCCCTGCAGGAACGGCAGGTTGGCGGTAACCAGCGCATTGCCGAGGCCGCCGGTGATCGCCACCAGCAGTGATACCAGCGCATAGGCCGCGCGCCGATACGGCGGGTGCCAGGGCATCGACGCCGAACCGGGCATGGTCGGCTTTTCGTGCTCCTCCCAATCCGGAACCGGCTTCAGATACGGCTGGACCATCAACGGGCCTCGCTGGCAGCTCCCTGGAGACCCCCACGCAGCAGCTGCAGGGCGCGCCCGGCCAACTGAGCGCGCTCGTCGCGGGTCTTGCCGCGCAGGGCCGCACCCAGCATGCCCGAGATCAGTGAAATATCCGTCTTTTCCAGGTCGGCACGGCACAGCCCGGCGGCCTTGGCGCGCGCGATCGGTTCCTCCAGCAGGTCGCGCACGGTCTCGCGCGCGGCGCGCATGGACGGCACGTCCGAATCGACCGCACGCCAGTAATCGGCCAATGCCGGCGAATCAATGATGCGCTGGGCCATGCCCTCGAACACCTCGAACAGGGCGTCGTCGCGGTCGCCGAGCTGTTCCACCTGGCGCCGGATGCGATCAACCGTACGTTGCAGCAGCGCCTGGATCAGCGCGGTGCGGTCGGGGAAGTTGCGGTACAGGGTGGCACGGCCTACCTGGGCGCGTTCGACCACCAGGTCCAGCGGGGCGGTGACACCGTGTTGGCCGAACACATGATCGGCGGCGTCGAGGATGAGGGCACGGCGGGCGGCGGCATCGGCACGTTGGGCAGTCATGGAATAATTTTCGGACAAAAGTGTCCGATTGGCGAGACATTGGGTGACGGGATTGTCCGCTTGTTGTGGTACGCACATCTTTGTGACGGATGTGTGATGGCGTGGGTCGAAATGAAAACGGGGGCCCGAAGGCCCCCGTGGAATGGCGTGGGGGTCAGAGCCCTTTCCTTCGAAAAGGGCTCCGACCCCGCCGTGCGCGATCAGAAGAACGCGCGGATGCCGAATGCGACACCACGGCCTGGCAGCGGCGAGTAGTCGCGCAGCAGCGAGGTATGCGGGCGCACTTCACGGTTGGTCAGGTTGCTGCCATCCAGGAACACCTCGTAGCTGTTGCTGGCGTTGCGATCCCAGCGGTAGGCCAGGTGCGCGTCGACCAGGGTGTAGCCGTCGCTCGGGGCTTCGTTCTGGGCGACGTCCTTCTGGCGGCTGTAGCGGACCGCACCGACCGAAGCGCGCCAGCCGTCCTTCGACCAGCGCAGGTCGGCGCCGACGCGGGCCGGTGCGATGCGCGGCAGGTAACCGGTGTTGGCCAGCTCCACCGTGTAGTTGTGGTTGTGGTCGCCGTGCGGCACGGCGATGTCCAGGTTGCGGCTGCCGCTGCCATCCAGCTTGGCCTTCACGTAGTCGCCGAACAGGCGCAGATCCCAGTCACCGGCGCCGCCCTCGAACAGGTGCACCAGCGCTTCGGCCTCGGCACCGCGGAACACCGCATCCTGCTGCGTCCAGGTGCGCACCGGCAGGCCCTCGGTGATGCCGGTGTCGGCCAGGTAGATGAAGTCCTTGAACCTGGTCTGGTAGACCGACGCGGAGAAGTCCAGGCGCTCGCTGTGGGTGTGGATACCCAGTTCCACGCGCTGGCCGCGCTCGGTCTTCAGGTTGGCGTCGCCGATTTCCAGCGAACGAGTGGCGATGTGCGCGCCGGCGGCATACAGCTCTTCGTTGGTCGGTGCACGCTCGGAGCTGTCCACGCCGATGCGCAGGTCAACGGCATCGTTGAGCTTCCAGATACCAGCGGCAGACAGGTTGGTGGCACCGAAGGTGCGGCGGCGGTAGTCACCGGTCGGGTCCAGCTTGACCTGGTCGTGGCGGCCGCCCAGTTCCAGCTTGAACGGGCCGAACTGCTTTTCCTGCAGCACGAACAGGCCGATGTTCTTCGTGCCGGTATCCGGAACGAACGCCTCTTCGCCCTTGGCACCGAAATCACTGTTGCCGAACTGCAGGCCGAAGGCGCCGTCCCAGCCGCCGATCTGCTGCTGCACCGCTTCCAGGCGCGCTTCGATGCCGCGGTTGGTGAAGCGGGTCGACGGCGTACCGGCTTCCAGCTCCACGTGTTCGTAGTCGGTGTAGGCCACGCGTGCGTTGATGTTCTTCAGGAACGAGACCGGGTTGTAGATGCCGGCCTTGGTCTCGAAGCGGTTCTGCACCATGTCGATGCGCACGTCGTGCTCGTCGCCGCCTTCCTCTTCGTCGCCATGGTCGTGACCGTGGTCATGGCCATGATCGTCACCATCGGCGTGCACGTGCGCGCCATTGGGAATGCCGTAGTTGGTGCGGTAGGTACTGGCCGATACGCCGAAGTAGCCGCCGTCGCCCAGCCACGTTGCGCCGACGCCACCGGCGCGGGTGCGGATCGAGCTGTTGTCGAGGCGGCCGCGGCGCGGTTCTTCGCCTTCCTCGCCCGCGTGGTCATGGTCGTGGTCGTCGTGGTGGTCTTCAAGGCTGTCGATCACCGCGTAACCGGGAATGCGGTAGTCGTCGCCATTGCGCACCAGGCCATCCACATGGAGCACGACGTTGCCGCTGACGCCATCGAGGCGGAACATGCCGCTGCGCTCGTTGTTCACCGAATTGCCGCGCAGTTCGGCACGACCGCTGAGCGGCCGCTCAGGCAGCTCGCGCGCGATGCGCCCGTCGACCACATTGACCGCACCACCAATGGCGCCGCTGCCGAACAGCAGCGTGGCCGGGCCCTTCAGTACTTCGATCTGGTCGGCCAGGAACGGCTCGATGCTGGTGGCGTGGTCGGCGCTGACCGTGGACGCATCCATGTTGCCCATGCCGTTGGACAGCACGGCCACGCGCGGGCCTTCCTGGCCACGGATGATCGGGCGGCCGACGCCGGGGCCGAAGAAGGTGCTTTGCACGCCGGGCAGCTTGGCCACGGTATCGCCGAGGGTGCCGGCCTTCTGCTCGTCCAGGCGTTCACCGGCCAGAACCTCCACCGGGCGTGCCAGCGATTCGGCGTCACCCTGCAGCGGCGACGCGGTGACCTGCACCGACGACAGCTCGGTCAGGTGGCGGTCACGATGGGCGGTGTCCTGGCCGGCTGCAAAGGCGACGGACGGCAGCAGGGCGGCGAGCGCCAGGGCCAGGGAATGCGGCTTGAGCCGTGGGGTATGGGCGGGCATGGACGGGTCCTTTGTTACAATGTATCAATCGCGGGGCGCACGAATCCCGTCGATGGGACAGGGGGAGGGAAACCGTGCGGGTCGGAGAGGGATGTTATATTATTCCATAACGATTCGCCGACCCTGCTGGAAGTCATGTCCCTGTCCTCACGCCTGCGCCACCTGCTCGACCGTTTCGGCGCCACTGGTTCGATGCTGTGCGCGGTGCACTGCGCGGTGATCCCGGTGCTGCTGGCCGCAGCGCCTTCATTGGGGCTGTCGTTCTGGCTGAGCGACGGCGTGGAACAGGCGCTGGTGGTGTTCGTGACCCTGCTGGGGTTGTTCAGCCTGGTCTGGGGCTACCGCCGGCACGGTGCGCTGCGTGCGCTGGGCTTCCTGATTCCCGGTCTGGTCGCATTGTGGGCCGGCGTGCTGTATGACCCGCTGCACCACAATGCGGTGCCGCACGCGGTGGTGATGACCATCGGTGGCCTGCTGGTGGGTGTGGCCCATCTGGTCAACCTGCGCCTCAACCACGGTCACGTGCACGACGCCAGCTGCGCGCACTAGGCGCTCCGTGATAGGATTTTCGATCGTGCGCGGGGGCGCCCAGCAAGGCGGCCCCGCCGAACCCGTGTCAGTACGGGGTAACCAGATTTCACATTTGAGGAGTTGAAGACATGGGTAAGGGTGACCGCAAGACCGCCAAGGGCAAGCGCTACAACGCCAGCTATGGCAACGCCCGTTCGCACACCGCCAGCAAGGTCGCCGTAGGCGCCGCCGCTCCGGTTGCCAAGAAGACCGTGGCCAAGGCTCCGGCGAAGAAGGCTGTGGCGAAGAAGGCCGTCGCCAAGGCCTGATCCGGTCGAACGACCGGTTCAATGAAAAACGCGGCGCCTGGCGCCGCGTTTTTTTATGCCTGCCCGGTGAGCCGAGCGTGGGTTCGGCTCTACAACCGCATCAGCGCAGTGTCTTCTTCAGCGTTTCCGGATTGCCATCGTTCGGCGCGGCCGGTACCAGCAGCAGGTGGGCCAGCAGCGGATAGACATCGACGTTGTCGAAGCCATCGATCACCAGGCCCTGGCGGAACGACGGGCCGCCGGCCACGAACACTGCGCGCATGGAAGGCAGTGCGTTGTCGTAGCCATGCGAACCTCGATCCTGCTTCGCACGCTTGGCGATCTTCTCCTGATGCAGGGCATCCCAGCCTTCATCCATGACACAGACGATGGCCGGAACCCGCGGATGCGTGCCGTAGTGCCAGCGTGCCGGCAGGTTCTCCTTCTTCCAGCATTCGTAGTGCGCGTGGCGTCCGAGCAGGGCGCGTTCGGCTTCCGCTTCGCGGCCGGCGACCGGCGCAAAACCCACCGACTGGCCTTGGCTGATATTGCGTGCAATGGCCGGGTCGGCCATCGACTCGGTCGCGATCACGTTGCCGTCGGCGACGCTGGCCATGCCGTGGTCGGACACGACGATCACGTTGGTGGTCTTGGCCAGATCGCGCTGCTGCAGCCCGTCGAGCACCTGGCCGACGATCTGGTCGGCGCGCACGATGGCGTCGGCGTACTGCTTCGACCCGGGGCCGTAGTTGTGGCCGGCCTTGTCCACGTGTTCCATGTACAGCGTGGTGAGGCGCGGTGCATCAGCATCGGTCTGTGCCAGCCAGTCGAGCACGATGCCGGCCCGCTGCTCCAGCGGTTCCTTGCCGTCGTATACGCGCCACTTGCTGGGGCGCACGCCGCGGATTTCAGACTCACTGCCCGGCCACGCCGTGGTGGCCGAACGTACGCCAGCGTTCTCGGCACTGACCCAGATCGGTTCGCCACCCCACCAGCCGCTGGTGGTGACCGCGTCGCGGTTGCTCAGTTCGAAACGGCCCAGGGTTGCATCGTCCATGCTGTTGTTGACGATGCCGTGGTGGTCCGGACGCAGGCCGGTGACGATGGTGTAGTGGTTGGGGAAGGTCAGCGACGGATAGGACGGCGTCATCCAGCGTGCACGCACGCCGCCGTCGATCAGTCGCTGCAGGTTCGGAGTGAGCCCACGATCCAGCGCATCGGCGCGCAGGCCGTCGATGGAGATCAGCAGCAGCTTCGGAGGCGAAGCCGCAGCGGCGGAACCGGGAACGGAGGCGGAAGGGGCGGGCGCGGTGGTGCAGGCGGCCAATGGCAGCAGCAGCGCCAGCGCGCAGGTCAGGCGTACGGAAGTCATCCACGCATGATAAGCCCGCGCAATGACGCGCCCAAGACACGGCGCGCTATCGCGCCCCGTGTCCGCGCATTTTTTCTTATACCCGCGCCTGTCGGCGCGCCCCATTCAACAGGAAGGGGGCTTTTCTCCAGACATAATTCCTGATGCTTCCATCCACGCATGGCGTGGATCTACCGTGTCGACCAAGGTCGACACCTATCAACAGTTGCGCAGTGCGCCGTCCCGACAGATCGCAGGAATCTGTCGAAGGCGGGGTGGGTCCGGTTGCGGGGGTGTCCGCGGCATGGATGCCGCGGCCAAGCCCCCAAGGACGGGTTCACGGCGTCCCCCGCAGCCGGACCCACCACGCCATGCTTCGGAATGCTGCTGCTGCTTCGGCCGTTGCGGTTGCCTCTGCGGGTGCCGGGCGCAGCCCGGCCAGCCCTTTCAGGCGAAGAGCGGGGCCTGGCGTTGTTCCAGCCGCAGCAGCGCGGCCTTGGTTTCCAGTCCGCCGCCGAAACCGGTCAATGCGCCGTTGCTGCCGATCACGCGATGGCAGGGCAGGATGATCGGCAGCGGATTGCGCCCGTTGGCCGCGCCGACCGCGCGGGTCGCACTGGGCTGGCCGAGGTGCTGCGCCAGCTGCAGGTAACTCCAGGTCTGGCCGAACGGAATCAGTGCCAGCGCCTGCCACACCCGCAGCTGGAACGGCGTGCCACGTGGCGCCAGCACAAGGTCGAAGCTGCTGCGTTCGCCGTGCAGGAACTGCAGCAGCTGTTCGCGCGCTTCCGGCAGCGCATCCGGTGCGTAGTGCCAGTCATCGCGTCCGCGTGCCGGATGGCGGTTTTCGGGGAAAAGCACGTGTGACAGGCCACGTTCGTCACCGGCGATGGTCAGTACGCCGATCGGGCTGTCGAAACGATCAAACAACAGGGTCATGTCGGTTCTCCAACGAACGTGCCGGACAAGTGCCACAGGTGCAGCACGGCATAGGCGCGCCACGGCCGCCAGGGCTGCGAGCGTGCTTCGGTCGCGCGTTCGCTCAGGCGCTGGCCTTGCGCGTGGCCGAGCACCTGCTGCAGCACAAGATCGCCGGCGGGGAATGCATCGGGCTGGCCGAGTCCGCGCAGGGCGATGTACTGCGCGGTCCACGGGCCGATGCCGGGCAGTGCCACGCAGCGCGCTACGAATTCTTCCAGCGCCTGGCCGGGACCGAAGTCGAGCTCGCCACTGGCACAGGCAGCGGCCAGTGCACGCACGGTGGCGGCGCGGCTGCGCGGCAGGCCGATCGATTCCAGCGGCGCCTCAGCCAGCACCTCGGGCGCGGGGAACTGGCGATCGAATTCCGATGGCATGCCCGGCAGATGCGCCCCATACGCATCCACCAGACGCCGCGCAAAGGTGGTGGCGGCGGCGACGCTGACCTGCTGGCCGAGCACGGCGCGTACGCCGACCTCGAAGCCATCCCAGCCGCCCGGAACGCGCAGCCCCGGGCGTTCGGCGATGCCGCGTGCCAGCAGCGGTTCCTCGCCCAGGGCGGCATGGACCTGCTGCAGGTCGGCGTCCAGATCGAACACACGACGCACACGGCGCACGATGTCGGGGATCAGGCGCGGGTCGACCGCACCCAGCTGCAGACGCAGTTCCGGGCGCTTCGGGTCGGCGGTGACGCGCAGCAGGGTGGGGCGCTCGGGTGTGCCGAGCACGCGCTGGTAGCTGTCTTCGCCGATCAGTTCGATGCCAGGCAGGCTGCGCTTGCGCAGGAAGGCCAGCATGCGCGGGAAGTCCAACGGTGGGCGGTACACGAGCCGCAGTACCAGGCCGCCGTCATCGGCGGCAAGCGGCTGGTGCTGGCGACGCAGCGCCGTCGGTGCCATGCCGCAGCCCTGCAGGAAGGCGGTATTGAAGCGGCGCAGACTGTTGTAGCCGGCGGCCAGCGCAACATCGGTCACCGGCAGCGTGGTTTCGGTCAGCAGTTGCTTGGCCAGCAGCAGGCGGTGGGTGGCATGGATCTGCCCGGGTGTTGCGCCGAGATGTTCGACGAACAGGCGCTGCAGCTGGCGCGCGCTGAGGCCGATCTTCTGCGCGAGGTCTGCAACGGGCTGCTCCTGCAGGAAGCCGCCGTGGATGATGGCGAGGGCGCGCTGCACGGTTTGCCCGGCCAGTGCCTGCTGGGCCTGCGGTGCCAGTTCGGGGCGGCAGCGCAGGCACGGCCTGTAGCCGGCAGCAGCGGCCGCGGCAGCGGTCGGATAGTAGGTGATGTTGCGTGGCTTCGGCGGCGGCGCCGGGCAGACGGGGCGGCAATAGATGCCGGTGCTGCGCACGGCGGTGAAGAAAACGCCGTCGAAGCGTGCGTCACGGGCCAGGCGGGCGCGGTCGCAGGCGGCGGTGTCGAGGGC
The DNA here is from genome assembly GCF_059371335.1 of Stenotrophomonas sp. YJH_SMC_6. NCBI lineage: Bacteria > Pseudomonadati > Pseudomonadota > Gammaproteobacteria > Lysobacterales > Lysobacteraceae > Stenotrophomonas > Stenotrophomonas sp. YJH_SMC_6. Next base: position 24,311 of record NZ_JCAFUM010000006.1, read on the forward strand.
GAGGGCGGTGTCCATGGCGCCAGTCTAGGCCTCTGGCGACGGCGATACTCGCCACATTCGGACATGGATGCTGAAGGGGGATCTGGCAGGACTGCGCCCTGCACCCGTGGTTGGGCAGGGCTGCGCCCGGCACGCGTGGTAGTGCCGGCCGCTGGCCGGCAACAGCAACAGCAACAGCAACAGCAGAAGCAGAAGCTGGTTTCCTGCGGCAGGGCGTGCTGGGTCCGGTGGCAGGGGACGCCCTGAACCCCCAGACCGGCCCAGCCGCTGGCGGCTGTGCGTTCGGGCGCTTGCGAAGCAGTGCTTCGCAAGCAAAGCGCCCTCACCCATGTAAGCTCGGTCGCCGCTTGCTCGTGTGCGCAGTCCTGCGCACACGGCAAGACCGGGGTTGGGCGTCCTGCCCAACCCGCCCGAGGCATGCCTCGGGCCCATGACGCTCACGCCCCTGCAACCGGACCCACCCCGCCTTCGAGAGGTTCCTGCGACATGTCTTGCGGGCGTTCTGCGCTGCTGTTGGTGGGTGTCGACCTTGGTCGACACGCTTTTCCCAAGGGTCAGAAGGGGTTCAGTGCCACGCGCTGAATGCGTGCCCCGGACGGGTAGACTGTGGCTCTTGCTCACGTGAAGACTGGTTGCCCGATGTCCGCCAAACTCCGCTGGTTGCCCCTGTTGTGCCTGGCCCTGGCGGGCTGCAGCCAGCTGGAGAATCCGGGCAATGTCACCGCCGCCGACAAGGCCGCGCGGGCGCCGGCCAGCGATGGTGAGAACATGGTGTCGATCAATGCCGCCGATGCACCACCACCGCCGGCGCCGCCGCGCAGCCGGGCGGATCGGCCGTGGCCGCAGGCGCAGTTGGAGAATGGCCGCGCCTGGGTCAGCTGCAGTACCGAGTACGCCGGTGAGGCGGGCGATGGCGTCGAGCTGGAGGGCCTGCAGCGCGAACAGATCACCCAGGCACTGGCGCCGTGCGCCGAGCGCGGCCTGATGCGTGTGCGTTACGCCGGCAAGATCAATCCGGGCTTTGCCGAGATGATGTGGCGGTTGGCCGTGGTGGCTGACGAGCAGAAGATCCACAAGCGCATCCTCGACCTGGATTCCAGCGGCGGCCAGGTGGAATCGGCGATCGTCGCCGGCGACAGCATCGGTGAATCGGGCTGGACGATCTGGGTGCGCGAGGGCTCGATCTGCCACAGCGCCTGCGTGTTCGTGCTGGCCGCCGGTGACAACCGCCTGCTGTCGGGCAAGGTCGGCATCCACCGCATGATGCGGATCAGCTCGAAGGCCACCTCGCGCGCGGAACTCAACCGCGAACTGCACGAGGTCTACGACAACGTGAAGGACTACCTGCAGCGCAACGGCGTGGCGGTGGGTGTGGCCGATCTGATGATGACCGTGCCCAACCGCAGCCTGCGCCTGCTGACGCAGGACGAGCTGCGCCAGTACGGCCTGGACGGCACCAACGCGGTGCAGGACGATCTGGAACGGATCAAGCAGATGCGGGCCTGTGGTGACGACTTCGTGCAACGCAAGGACGCGTTCCTGATTGCCTTCGACCAGCAGTGCAAGCGCGAAGGCGCCGACATGGAATCGATCAACAGCTGCGGCCAGGCGCTGAAGCAGCGCTTCGGTTTCCCGGACGCGGTGTGCCCGGAAGAAAGCCCACTGTCGGAGATCGATGTGGCAACGCTGCCACCGGCACCGTCGGAGCCGCCGCCGGTGGCCGAACAGGCGCCAGTGAACACCGCCGCGCCCGCCGCGCAGGCTGATGCGGCAGCGGTGGAGGGCAACGCCCCGGCACGCTGACGGCATAGTCACCGCGCTGGCGTAGACTGCGGTTCTCTCCAGAAAACCGGCGGTGTCCATGAAGCGTGTGCTCCTGCTGCTGTCCCTGCTGCCCCTGACCGCATTGGCGCAGGCACCTGCGCCGGCCACGCCGGCACCGGCTCCGGCACGCCCGGCCCCGGCCTCGCCAGCGGCTGCGAAGCCAGCCACCGCCGGTGCCCCGGCGTTGACTGCTGCACAGCAGGCCCAGGTGCAGAAACAGGATGCCGAGATGGGCGCTGCTGCACTGAAAGCCGCGCAGCTGGTCGATGCCAACCGCGCCGGCGAACTGTGGGATGGCGCCTCCGCCGTCGCGCGCCGTGCAGTACCGAAGGCCGCATTCGTCAGCCAGCTGACCACCGAGCGCACGCGCCTGGGTGCGCTGGCCGGGCGTGGCCAGCCCACCATCACCCGGGTCAAGTACAGCGCAGGTGCCGCAGTGCCGGAAGGGCTGTACATCAACGTCAGTTTCCCGACCCGTTTCGCCAACAGCGCGCAGCCGGTGCGCGAGCTGGTCTCGTTCCGTTTCGACGAGGACCAGGTGTGGCGCCTGGCCGGTTACAGCCTGCGTGCGTCGGCACCCTGAGGATCGGTAGCAGGTAATTCATTGGTGGAGCCATTTGCAGAGATGCTTGGAAAAACAACGACGCAATATCATCTGACCGAAGGGCAGCTTAATGGCCCGGCTGCAGCTTCGGCGGTCGATGGTCTGTCAACGCGCGTGGGATTTGCGCTCCCTGAAAGTTACATTGAATTCTTCAAGGCCCACGATGGTGGTGAAGGATTCATTGGCGATGGCTACATCATTTTCTGGAGAGTCGAAGAAGTAGTCGATTTCAACCGTGAATATGAGGTCGGGACATATGCCCCGGGAATATTTTTGTTCGCTTCCAACGGCGGAGGCGAGGGGTATGGGCTTGACACATCGGATGTGGCAATGCCGGTGGTTCGGGTTCCTTTCATAGGTATGGATCGTCAGCATGCGATCTTGGTGGCGAGGGACATTCCCGATCTGTTCGCTCAGCTGGCAGAACAGGATGGTTGACTTGAACAAGCATTCGCGCCCCAGGGGCATGGAATTGTTTGAGATCAAGCCCGTTATCCTTGGCGGTGATCCGGTCTGTCCTGAGAATAAAACGTGGTTGACGAGACAGCAGCATTTTGAGGCTGTGCGCTACTGGAATCGAATTATCAGCAGTCTGCGTAATGAATCGAAGTAATTGAGGATCGTCCGATCAACCTGATGCCCCGTGGATGAGCAAATGGCAACTGAACTGACAATGCTGGCCTGGTCGACCGTGCTCGGCTTCGTTTACATCTTCGCCACCTCCACCGTGGTCACCCGCGAGCGCGGGATGAAGTGGAATGCCTCGGCACGCGATGGCGACGCAAAGCCGGTCAGCGCGCTGGCCGGGCGCCTGCAGCGTGCGCAGGCCAACTTCCTGGAGACGTTCCCGTTCTTCGCCGCCGCCGCCATCGCGGTGGTCGTGGCCGGTCGCGGCAACGACACCACTACACTGGCGGCGCAGGCCTACTTCTGGGCGCGTGTGGTCTATCTGCCCCTGTACGCCGCAGGCGTGCCCTACGTGCGCAGCCTGGTGTGGCTGGTGTCGCTGCTGTCGATCCTGGCGCTGGTGTTCGCACTTCTGTAAGTCGGCCTGATCCAGATCAAGGCCGCTCAGGTGCGCGGCGCTATGCTGGCGCGAACTGAATCATCGGCAGGAGGCGCGCATGCGCAGGATGGACGTGGTGGTGGTCGGCGCCGGACCGGCAGGTCTGTGCTTCGCGCGCGCGCTGGCCGGCAGCGGGCTGCAGGTCGGGCTGGTCGAAGTGCAGCCGCGCCAGGCCCTGGCCGAGGCCGCCTTCGATGGCAGGGAGATCGCGTTGACCCATGCCTCGCGGCAGAGCATGGAGCAACTGGGTCTGTGGCAGCGCCTGCCGCAGGCCGAAGTCGCTGAACTGCGCGATGCCAAGGTGATGAACGGCGGCTCGCCGTTCGCGCTGACCTTCGCCAGCAGCCAGGTCGACGGCCAGCCGCTGGGCTGGCTGGTACCCAACCATCTGATCCGCCGTGCCGCATGGGATGCGGTGCAGGGCCAGGACGGCGTGGAACTGTTCGACGGGCGCAAGGTGCAGGGCGTGCAAGCCGATGCACAGGGCCACGTGGTCAAACTCGATGACGGCAGCCAACTGCATGCGCGGCTGCTGGTGGCCGCTGACAGCCGCTTCTCCGCCACCCGCCGCATGCTCGGCATCGGTGCGCAGATGCGCGACTTCGGCAAGTCGATGCTGGTGTGCCGCATGCAGGTCGAGCGCGACCATCGCCACACTGCCTGGGAATGGTTCGGCTACGGCCGCACGATGGCGCTGCTTCCGCTCAACGAGGGCCAGGCATCGGCGGTGATCACGCTGCCGCCGCGGCAGATCGAGGCGCTGCTGGCGATGGACGAGGTGGCCTTCGGCGAGGCCATCAGTGCTTGCTTCGAACATCGGCTGGGCCGGATGCAGCCGGTGGCCACGCCGCAGGCGTATCCGCTGGTGGGTGTGTACGCGCACCGTTTTGTTGGCGAGCGTTCGGCGCTGATCGGCGATGCCGCCGTCGGCATGCACCCGGTCACCGCGCATGGCTTCAACCTGGGCCTGGCCAGCGCACAGCGGCTGGCGCAGGGCATCGTCGCGCAGCAGCGTCGCGGTGCCGACATTGCCGCCGCCGGCATGCTGGCCAGCTACCAGCGGGGTCACCGGCTGGCGTCGCGGCCGCTGTACGAGGCCACCAATGCGATCGCCAGCCTGTACACCGACGATCGCCGCCCGGCGCGGCTGCTGCGGGCGGCCGGCCTGCGCCTGGCGCAGGGCGTGGCACCGTTCAGGCAGCTGATTGCCTTGCACCTGACCCAGCGCGTAGCCTGAACAGCCTCACATCAGCCGGCGGCCAGCACCCGGATCTGGCTGTCGGCGAACTCGACCACCTGGCCTGCGCGGATCTTGCAGGCCTTGCGCAGTTCGACTTCGCCGTCGACCCGCACCAGGCCTTCGCTGATGACCATCTTGGCTTCGCCGCCGCTGGTGACCAGGTCGGCCAGCTTGAGCAGCTGCTTGAGTTCGACGTAGTCACCGTCGAGGTCGAATTCGAGAATCTGCATGGAGCGGGGTTCCTGGGAAGAGGGGCGCAGGCCAGCGGCCGGGCCGGGAAGAGGGCGCGTATTGTGCGCCAGCACGGGGCATGACGGCACGCGCACGGAAAGCTGTACGCCTCGTTCAGGATCAATGCGGTATCATCCCGCTCTGAGCGAGTGAAATCTCCTCCGACCGAGCAGCGCCAGGGCACGCGATAAGAAGGGCGCCCAAAGCGCGGACCATCCCTTTTTTATCGCACTGCCAGGAAGACGGCAGTGCCTTCGGAGTTCCCCATGTCCCAAGATTCCCAAGCGCCGCTGCAGTTCGCGCAGCTCGGCCTGTCCGAGCCCGTGATGCAGGCGGTCACCGCCATCGGCTACGAAACCCCGTCGCCGATCCAGGCCGCCACCATCCCGGCGATGCTGGAAGGCCGCGACGTGCTGGGCCAGGCCCAGACCGGTACCGGCAAGACCGCCGCGTTCGCGCTGCCGGTACTGTCCAACATCGACCTGCAGCAGATCAAGCCGCAGGCCCTGATCCTGGCGCCGACCCGCGAACTGGCCATCCAGGTCGCCGAGGCGTTCCAGTCCTACTCGTCGAAGATCCCGGGCTTCCGCGTGCTGCCGGTGTACGGCGGCCAGCCTTACGGGCAGCAGCTGTCGGCCCTGCGCCGTGGCGTGCATATCGTGGTCGGTACCCCCGGTCGCGTGATCGACCACCTGGACCGCAGCACCCTGGACCTGTCCGAGCTGAAGACCCTGGTGCTGGACGAAGCCGATGAAATGCTGCGCATGGGCTTCATCGACGACGTCGAAGCGGTGCTGAAGAAGCTGCCGGAGCAGCGCCAGGTGGCCTTGTTCTCGGCCACCATGCCGCCGCAGATCCGCCGCATCGCGCAGACCTACCTGCAGGACCCGGTGGAAGTGACCATCGCGGCCAAGACCACCACCTCGGCCAACATCCGCCAGCGTTACTGGTGGGTGAGCGGCATGCACAAGCTGGATGCGCTGACCCGCATCCTGGAAGTCGAGCCGTTCGACGCGATGATCATCTTCGCGCGCACCAAGGCCGGCACCGAAGAGCTGGCCAGCAAGCTGCAGGCCCGTGGCCTGGCCGCTGCCGCCATCAACGGCGACATGCAGCAGGCCCAGCGTGAGCGCACCATCGCCATGCTGAAGGAAGGCAAGCTGGACATCCTGGTCGCCACCGACGTGGCTGCGCGCGGCCTGGACGTGGAGCGCATCAGCCACGTGCTGAACTACGACATTCCGTATGACACCGAAAGCTACGTGCACCGTATCGGCCGTACCGGTCGTGCCGGCCGCAGCGGCGAGGCGATCCTGTTCGCCACCCCGCGCGAGAAGGGCATGCTGCGCCAGATCGAGCGCGCCACCCGCCAGCCGATCGAAGAGATGCAGCTGCCGAGCGTGGAAGCGGTCAACGACACCCGCATCAACAAGTTCACCTCGCGCATCAGCGAAACCCTCGGTGCCGGCGGCCTGGACTTCTACCGCCAGCTGCTGGAGCGCTTCGAGAACGAGCAGAACGTGCCGGCCATCGAGATCGCCGCCGCGCTGGCCAAGATGCTGCAGGGTGACACCCCGTTCCTGCTGCAGCCGCCGGTGCGTGCCCCGCGTGAAGAGCGCGCCCCGCGCGAGCGTTTCGACCGTGGCGACCGTCCGGAACGTGGCGATCGCTTCGACCGCAACGAGCGTGGTCCGCGCTTCGAGCGTGGCCCGCGTCGCGACGACGCCGAAGGTGGTTTCGAGCAGCGTCCGCGCCGTGAGGTTCCGCCGCGTGGTGCACCGGAGCAGGGCATGGAGACCTACCGCATTTCGGTGGGCCACCAGCATGGCGTGAAGCCGGCCAACATCGTCGGCGCCATCGCCAACGAAGCGGGCCTGGAAAGCCGCTTCATCGGCCGCATCGACATCCACGACGACTTCTCGCTGCTGGACCTGCCGGCACAGATGCCGCCGGACGTGCTGTCGCACCTGCAGAAGGTGTGGGTGTCCGGCCAGCAGCTGCAGATGCGTGCGCTGGCTCCGGGTGAAGACACCAACCCGGCCCCGCGTCCGTTCAAGCCGCGCTTCGACAAGCGTGGCCCGGGCGGCCCGGGTGGTCCGCGTCGTGGTGGCCCGGGTGGTCCGGGTGGCCACGGTGGCGACCGCGGCGGTGACCGCGACAGCCGGCCGCCGCGTCGTGACGGCTTCAAGCCGCGCGGCCCGCGCAGCTTCTAAGCCGCACCCGCAGCCGTCCATAACAACGCCAGCCCCCGGGCTGGCGTCCAGGAAAAGGGGACGGAGGGGATTAAGTCGTAAATGGCAGGCCATGCGCTTATGCCGAAAACGACTTAATCCCCTCCGTTCCCTTTTTCGCATGGCCCACACATTGCCGGTCATAGGCTGGGCCGGTTCCAAGGCAGGTTGTCACCGCAGCACATTCGGGGGGATCCGGGATGGGTAGAAGTGGCACGGACCAGCAGAGCCGGCGGGTGCCGATGACCCGTGGGCTGGGATTGCGCTTTGCGTTGTTGACGGGCATGGCGATCGGGTTGGTCGCGTTGTCCGCGTTGATCCAGGAACTGCAGGCAGCCTCGACGGCCTGGATTGCCGGCCAGGGGTACTGGTCACGAGGGCAGCAGGATGCAACCGCTGCGCTGAGCCGCTACCTGGCGCGTGGCCATGCCCAGGACCTGGACGACGCGCGCCAGGCGCTGCGGATTCCATTGGGCGATCTGCAGGCCCGGCTGGCGCTGGAACAGGCGGTACCGGACGAGGAAAAGGCCAGGCAGGGCTTCCTGCAGGGTGGCAACGCGCGCGCCGATATCCCACGCCTGGTGTTCTCGTTCCGCTATGCACGCGACATCGGTGCATTCCGGGAAGCAACCACGCTGTGGCGACAGACCGACGATGATCTGTTGGCCGTGCAGCGGCTGGTTGCCGAGCTGCAGTCGGGGCACGCCCAAGGCGTGCTGCCAGCGGCGGACCGCGATCGGTACCTGCAACAACTGCGTGATCTGGACCGGCGGCTGCAGGTGCAGGCGCAGGCATTTTCGCAAGCGTTGCTGCGCATGGCCACGATGGTACGGATCGCCACGCTTGTGGTGGGCGGGTTGTCGGTGCTGGCGATCAGCCTGATGGCGGTGGCCCTCGCGCGCCGCGTCGGCAAGGACCTGACCGAGCATGAAAGCCGCTTCCGTGCGGCCTTCTACCAGGCCAATGTCGGCATGCTCAAGCTCGACACCGACGGCAAGGTGATCGAAGCCAACCAGGCGATGGCCGACATCCTCGACTACCGACGCGACGTGCTGCTGCAGATGTCGCTCGGCGATCTGTTGATGGAAGGCGAACTGGTCATCGATGGCGTCGGCCGCATCGACTGGGACCGGCAGCTGCGGCCGAGTGAACTGCGCTTCTGCCGCCGCGATGGCAGCCTGGTGTGGGGGCGCTGGAGTGGCACCGGCGTGCGCAGCGCGGGAGGCGGCCTGTCGGTGTTTGCGATCATCGAGGATGTCAGCCAGAACCATGCATTGGCACGTGAGATCGAGCATCACGCCAGCCACGATCCGCTGACCGGCCTGATCAACCGCCGCGAGATCGAGCGGCTGCTGGAGCGTGCGCTGCTGCAGGTACGCAGTGATGGCGGTACGCATGCGCTGTGCTACATCAACCTGGACCACTTCAAGCTGGTCAACGACAGCTTCGGCCATGCCGCCGGTGACCAGATGCTGCGCAGTTTCGCCGACTATCTGGTGGCGGCCGTGCGTGACGGTGACTGGGTCGGCCGCCTGGGCGCCGACGAGTTCGCCGTGTTCCTCGCCCATGCCGGGCAGGACGAAGCCAAGCGGGTGCTGCAGCGGGTGATCCGCAACCTGGGCCAGGCCACGTTTCCGATCAGCGAGGGCAGCCCGCAGCTGAGCTGCAGCATCGGCGTGGTCGAGGTCAGTGCCGATGCGCCGGACGTGAACTGGTTGATGAGTGCTGCCGACAGCGCCTGCTATGCCGCCAAGCAGGCCGGGCGCAACCGCGTGCACTGCTTCAATGAGAACCGCATGGCGCTGGAGGAGCGGCGGCAGGAGGCCGAGCGCCTGCAGGGCGTCAGCCTGGCGATGGCCGAGAATCGCATGCTGCTGTATGCGCAGCGCATCGCCCGCGTGGGCGATCCGTCCTACCTGCACTACGAGGAGCTGGTGCGCATGCGTGGTACCGATGGCAGCCTGCATCTGCCCGGCCATTTCATGCCGGCGGTGGAGCGCTATGGCATGGCAGTGGCGCTGGACCGGCACGTGCTCGGGCTACTGTTCCGCCACCTGCAGGTGTGCCCGGCGCACGTGCGCCAGCTGGGCCTGTGCAACGTCAACGTGTCCGCGCAGTCGATCGCCGAGCCGGGATTCCTCGCCTTCGTCTGCGACCTGCTCGAGCGCAACCGCGCGCTGGCCTCCAAGTTGTGCTTCGAGATCACCGAGACTGCGGCGATCAGCAACCTCAGCCAGGCCCGCGCCTTCATCGATGCGGTGAAGGCACGGGGGTGCCGGATGGCGCTGGATGACTTCGGCTCCGGCCTGTCTTCCTTCGGCTACCTGCGCCAGTTGCCGGCGGACATCCTGAAGATCGACGGCGCCTTCGTGCGCGACATGGATACCGACCCGGTCAGCCACGCCACGGTGCGCGCGATCAGCGAGCTCGGGCGCGAGCTGCAGATGGAAGTGGTGGCCGAGTGGGTGGAGACCGCCGAGGTTGCCGGTGCGCTGACCCGGCTTGGCGTGCAAGGGCTGCAGGGCTATGCCATCGAACGGCCGCAGCCGCTGGAGCGGCTGACCCTGGTCGATCTGCGCCCGGTACGGCTGGTCGCGGTGAAGGGGCCGCCGGCGGCTGGCTGAACCGCGGGCGCCGACTTTGGTCTACACATGCGTGGCGTGCCCGGCTGCGATAATGCGCGCCAGGGGCGGCGCGCAGTGGGCGCGGACGTAAGCAGGAACAGGACGTGGCGTGGGCGGCAGGCAGTGGCGGTATGGAACAGGAGCGGTGCTGGCCGTCCTGATGGTGTGGTTGGCGTTGCCGTGGCCGCTTCAGGCTGCAGAGGCCGTGTCGGGCCATGATTATCTGCTGGTCGGCGGCGCTACCGACGAGCCGACGCCGCACCGCGCATGCACGCCGGACATGCTGTCCGGCGCCCGCCAGCAGGTGCTGGTACCGGCTCCGCCGCAGGGCTGGTCAGGGCAACCGCAGGCGCTGGATGTGTTCAACGTCTTTGCCGGTGAAGTGCGCGTCCAGCATGGCGACCGCGAGATCTGCGGCAACATGCACGATGCGCGCACCCGCGATTCACGTTTCCGGGCTGGCATCGGCCTGGTGGCGGTACCGCCGGCCGGCAGCCATGAGCCGTTCCTGGTCTCCTGGCAGACACCGCTGAAGGCACGTTGGGTGCCGACCCTGCGGCTGGGCGCGCCCAGCCCGGTGCAGCAGAACGACACCGCCCGCCTGCTGGTGCGCGCGGCCTGCATCGCGGTGGCGATTGCGCTGGCGCTGTCGGCGTTGATGGCCTTCCTGACCACCCGGGACCGCAGTTTCCTGGTCTACATCGCCGGCACCACCGTGATGGTGCTGTGGCAGGCCATCCTCGGCGGGCTGAGCGGCTATCCGGAACCCTGGCTGCCGGTGGGCGAGCACGGCGCCTGGTGGCTGCTGGCGCTGACCGCTGCGACCCAGGCGCTGGTGCTGCCGGCGCTGTGGCGGCTGAACGGAGGCGACCGCGTGCTGCCTCGATCGCGCCCGGCCCAACTGGCGGTGTTGTGGACCCTGATGGCGCTGGCCGTGCTGGTGCCGTGGCTGCGCTGGGAGCATCTGGCCTGGGTCGCGAAGGGCTTGCAGGTGTCCTATCTGTCCGGATGTGGCCTGGCACTGATGGTCGGCGTCTGGGCACGCTGGCGCGGCGACCGTTGGGCACAGGCGGGTCTGGCCGCGCTGGCACCGATGCTGGTACTGATCATCGCCGATGCCTGTGGTGCGGCGTGGCTGCTGGAATACCGGGTGGAGGCGCTGCAGCTGGCGGTGACCTGGCTGTTGATGATGGCCGCGTATGCGTTGAACCAGCGGCTGGGCCGGCTGCGCCAGCAGCGTGATGAACTTCGCCAGCTGGCCGAGACCGATGGCCTGACCGGGCTTCCCAACCGTCGCGCCGGACTGCAGCAGCTGGCCCGCCATCTGGAACGGGTGGACCGTGAGCGCGGCCCGTTGGTGATCGGCTTCCTCGACATCGACCTGTTCAAGGACATCAACGACCGCCACGGCCACGCAGTGGGCGACCAGGTGCTGGTGGCGGTGGCGCGTGCCCTGCGCGCGGCGGTGCGCAGCCAGGACGAAGTGGTGCGGATGGGCGGCGAAGAGTTCCTGCTGCTGATGCCCGGCATGCCGCGCGAGGCGGCGTCGGCGCGGCTGGACCGCCTGCGCCAGCGCATCACCGAGGCTGGCCAGGCCCTGCAGGTGCCGGGGCTGGAGGTGACCGCCAGCATCGGCCTGGCGCAGTGGCGACCGGGCGAGGACGATCTGGCCGGGCTGCTGCGGCGCGCCGACCATGCCATGTACGTGGCAAAGCGGGCGGGCCGCAACCGGGTCTTCGACGGTGAGGAGCTCGATCCGCCCGCCCTGGCATGAAGCGCAGCGGGCGGCGATGCCGGATAATGGGCCGATGACCACCCGACTCAACAAACATATCGCCGACACCGGCTTCTGCTCCCGCCGCGAGGCCGATCGCCTGATCGCCGCGCGCCGCGTTACCGTCAACGGCCATCCGGCCGGTACCGGCGCGGTGGTGGGCGAGGAAGACCAGGTGCTGGTCGACGGCCAGCCGCTGCGCGCCCGCGTGGCACGCAAGCCCGGCGCCCGCCGCCACGTCTACATCGCACTGAACAAGCCGGTAGGCGTCACCTGCACGACCGAAACTTCGGTCAAGGGCAACATCGTCGACTTCGTCGGCCACGAACAGCGCATCTTCCCGATCGGCCGCCTGGACAAGGAATCCGAGGGGTTGATCCTGATGACCAGCAACGGCGACATCGTCAACCAGATCCTGCGCGCCGAAAATGGCCACCAGAAGGAATACCTGGTGGCGGTGAACAAGCCGGTCACCGATGAGTTCCTGCGCGGCATGGCGCGCGGCGTGCGCATCCACGACCAGATGACGCTGCCGTGCAAGACCTCGCGCATCGCCAAGTTCGGCTTCCGTATCACCCTGCAGCAGGGCCTGAACCGGCAGATCCGCCTGATGGCCGCCGAATTCGGCTATCGCGTGACCCAGCTGCGCCGCGTGCGCATCGACAACATCAAGATCGGCGCGCTGAAGCCGGGCCAGTGGCGCAACCTGACCGAGCAGGAACTGCAGGGCCTGCTGCCGAAGCAGCTGGACTGGTAAACGACGCCTGTGGGCCGAGCCATGCTCGGCCGCCATTTGCCGGGTGCAGCCGGGCATGGGCCCGGCTCTGCATAAGCTAGACTTCGCGGTGACCTGCCGGAACGTGACGCTGCATGATCAAGCCCGACAAGCCTGCCAACGAAGCCCTTCGGCTAGAGGCGCTGTACCGCTACCGCATCCTGGATTCGGAGCGCGAAAAATCCTTCGACGACCTGGTGGTGATCGCCAAGGCGATCTGCGGCACTTCGATGGCGGCGGTGACCCTGATCGACGTCGAACGGCAATGGTTCAAGTCGATCCAGGGCATCGATGCGGCGGAGAACCTGCGTAGCGAATCGATGTGCGGCCACGCCATCCTGCAGCCGCAGGAAATCATGGTGGTCGAGGACGCGCTGCAGGACATCCGCTTCCACGACAATCCGGTGGTGACCGGCGATCCGCACATCCGCTTCTATGCCGGTGCGCCGCTGATCAGTTCCGATGGCCTGCCGCTGGGCACGCTGTGCGTGTTCGATGCGCATCCGCAGCACCTGGCCAGCGACAAGGCCGAAGCGCTGGCCGCACTGTCGCGGCAGGTGATGCTGGTGATGGAACTGCGGCGCTTCGCCCTCGACATCCAGAAGCACATGCTGGAGCGGGATGATTACGAGCGCCTGTTGTCGGAATATCAGGACGTACTGCTGGCGCAGAATGCCGATCTGGCCGCACAGAGCCGTACCGATGACTTGACCGGCCTGCCCAACCGCCGTGCGATGGCGGCCGCGCTGGAAGAGGCGGTGGCCGGGAATCCACCCACCGCGGCCTGCGTGGCGCTGTTGGACATCGACCATTTCAAGCACATCAACGACTTCCAGGGGCACGCCACCGGCGACCGGGTACTGGCCGAACTGGGAGCGTTGCTGCGCTCGCACTTCGCCGGCCGCGGCATGGCCGCGCGTTATGGCGGCGAAGAGTTCGTGGCGGTGATGCCCGGTACCGACCTGCGCACCGCGGAACTGCAATGCGAGTTCCTGCGCCTGGCGGTGGCCGACCTTCCGCTGGGGTTCCCGGTCACGATCAGTATCGGTGTCGCCCAGCACCACATTGGCGAGAGCGTGGACGAGACCCTGGCACGTGCCGACAAGGCGCTGTACCGGGCCAAGGGCAATGGCCGCAACCGGGTGGAACGGGCGGGCTGAATCGCCCCGCCCGGTAGATCCACGACATGCGTGGATGCACTCAATCGGCGATGTTGCGTGCTTCGGCCGTGCCAAGGATTTCCGGGTGCTGCACCGGCTTGCGGCGGTTCAGCAGCGGATGCAGGAACACCGCGCCGACAATGATGGCCACGCCCAGGTAGAACCACGGCGTGACCTCGTGCTGCTCGCGCAGCAGCACCACCGCCAGCACCACCGCATAGACCGGCTCCAGGTTGGTCACCAGTTGAACCGTATAGGCGCTCAGGTGGCGCAGCGCGACCAGGGCCAGGGCGAACGGCAGCAGCGTGCAGAACCCGGCCAGCACCAGCAGCAGGATGCCGTCGTGCAGATTCGGGACCACCCACAGCGGGCTGGCCAGTGCTGGCAGCAGGTAGGGCATCAGCGGTGCCAGCAGGGTCAGGGTGAGGGTGCCGGCCCCCAGCTCCAGGGCGGTGACCGTGAGCGGATCGGCGTGGCTGACCATGCGCTTGTTGAGCGAGCCGAACACCGCTACCAGCAACGCCGAGATCGCGCCGATCAGTACACCCAGGCGCATGCCATCGGGCACGCCACCCACCACCAGCGCCACGCCCGGCAGTACTGCCAGGCCGAAGGCCAGTTCACGCAGCTGGAACGGCCGCTTGGCCACCCACGGTTCGATGATCGAGGTGAACACCGGCGCCAGCGCGATGCACGTGGCGGCCACCGACGCGTTGGCCAGCTTCACCGCACCGTAGAACGTCAGCCAGTGCAGGGCAACCAGTGCACCGATGCCGGCGTAGCCGGCCACCAGCCGCAGGGGCAGGGTGCGCAGCCCGCGCCACACCCGTGGCAGCAGCGCCAGCATCGCCGTCACCAGCAGCATGCGCCACCACACCAGCGGCAATGCGGGCAGGGTGATCAGCTTGCCGAGGATGGCGGTGACGCCCCACAGCAGGACACAGAAGTGGATCTGCCACAGCGCTTTGCGGGTGTCGGGTGTGCTCATCCGCCTATTGTGAGGCAAGGCGAACGTCGCAGCGCTACCCGCGTGTGGGATCGCTGCCCTGGTCAACCCGCCGCTGCAGGGCCATCGCCGCCGCCGGGTTGCGTGCCTTGCCCGCGCCGATGCACAGCAGGTAGACCTCGCGCGGGGTTTCCGGAGCTGGCGCGGCCAGGCAGGGCAGGTCATCCACCGGTTCGCCGCGTGACCAGCGGTGTGCGCGTTCGGCCCAGCGCTGCTGCACGGGCGCCGGCAGACCCTCGTTCAAGCGGGCCTGGCTGCGCTTGATCCGCGCATAGACGAAGCCGGCACTGACATCGCCGTGCAATGGCGCCTCGTCGCTGTCCTCGATCACCAGCGCCACGCCGTGGCGGCGGGCGGCGTCGACCAGTGCCGGGCCATGTGCCTCGGCGTTGCGGACCTCCAGCGCATGCTGCAGCGGCACCCCTTCCAGATGCTTCGGCAGCTGTGCCATCAGCCGTTCCAGTGCTTCGGCGTCGGCCGGATGCCGTGGATCGAACTGCCACAGCAGCGGGCCCAGCCGGTCACCGAGCGCAGTCGCCGCCTGCAGGAAGGGCGCGGCCGCCTCGACCGTGCTGGACAGGTCGCGGCGCTGCACCAGGTAGCGTGGCGCCTTCATCGAGAACCTGAAGCCTTCCGGCGTCTGCGCGGCCCACTGCGCGCACTGCGCGGCGGTGGGCGTGCGGTAGAAGGTGCCGTTGATTTCGATGCAACGCAGGGCACGGCTGGCATGGGCCAGTTCTTCACGCTGCGGCAGGCCCACGGGGTAGAAAACGCCGCCGCGCCATTCGGGAAACACCCAGCCACCGATGCCGCAGCGGATCGCTCCGGCGGTCACTGGCCGTGGTCCGCGCGCCACGGGTCGTAGCTGCCGAACCACCACAGGTAGCCTTCCGGGTCGGCGCAGGCATAGCCACGGCCGCCGTAGTCCTGGTCGGCGATGTCGATGACGATTCGGGCACCGGCGGCCTTGGCCCGGGCGTAGTGCGCGCCGGCATCGGTGACGATCACGCAGGCACTCTGCGTCTGGCGGCCGCCGACCTCATCAGGCATCGCCGCATGCTCGCTCCACGCGCTCTGGTTGCTGGCCGAGCCCAGCATGATCATGCCGGTGCCGAAGGTCAGCTGCGCATGGAACACCGTATCGCCATCGGCGTAGACGGCCTGGGCATGGAAGCCGAAGGCGCGCTGCAGCCAGTCGATGGCAGCCTGCGCATCGCGGTAGCGCAGGCACGGAATGATGGTGGAGCCGCTGCTCGGTTGGCCGTTCTCGCCCATGACACCCCTCCTATGGCACAGGGCAGGGTGCAACGCAGAACGTTACCATCCCGCGAAACCCCGGTGACGGCCTGCACATGGCCGCCACCCCTGTTCGGAGATCGTGCTGGATGAAACCCTGGATTGGAGGAGCCGTGCTGCTGGCGTGCACGACCATGGCGAGCGCTGCCACCCCGGCGCAGCTGCAGGAGCTGGATGCAACCGTCGAGCGCGTGCGCGCGCAGTTCGACGTGCCCGGTATTGCGGTGGCGGTGGTCAAGGATGGCGAGGTGGTGCTGGAGCGCGGCTGGGGCGTGCGCGAGCAGGGCAAGCCGGAACCGGTGCAGGCCGATACGCTGTTTGCCATTGCGTCCAACACCAAGGCGTTCACCGCTACCTCGCTGAACCTGCTGGCCGAGGACGGCAAGCTGAAGATGGACGACAAGGTGATCGACCACCTGCCGTCGTTCCGCATGTCCGATCCGTTCGTGACCGGCCAGATGACGATCCGCGACCTGCTGTCGCATCGCAGCGGACTAAGCCTGGGCGCCGGTGACCTGTTGTTCTGGCCGACCACCTCCTACAGCAATGCCGAAGTGGTGGAGCGGCTGGGCAAGGTGCCGCTGAAGGGTGGATTCCGCGAGGGCTATGCGTACGACAACATCCTGTACGCGGTCGCCCAGCAGGTGATCGAGCATGTTTCCGGCATGAGTTACCAGCAGTTCCTGCAGACCCGCATCTTCGACAAGGTGGGCATGGCCGGTACGCGCTACAACGCCGATCACCTGAAGCCGGGCGACAAGGCCGCGGTCGGCCACGCCAAGTACGATTTCAAGGACCTGCGCACCGTCGCGCCGCTGACCTGGTCGAACAATGCCGGCGCCGGCGGCATCTATTCCAGCGCGCACGACATGGCGCGCTGGATGCAGGTGCAGCTGGCCGAAGGCAAACTGGCCGACGGCACGCCGTTGTTCTCCGAGAAGAGCCAGCAGCAGATGTGGCGGATGATCACGCCGCAGTCGATCCCGGCGCCGAGCGTGCCGGAGCTGGCACCGGCGCGGGCCAACTTCGCCGGCTATGGCGAAGGCTGGAGCCTGAGCGACTACCGCGGGCAGAAGCTGGTCTGGCACACCGGTGGCTGGCCGGGCATGGTTTCGCGGCTGACCCTGGTACCGGGCGAGAAACTGGGCGTGGTGGTGCTGACCAATCAGGAAGTGGGCGCGGCGTTCAATGCGATCACCCTGAGTGTGCTCGATGCCTACCTGGGCGGTGAAAAGCATGACTGGGTGGACGCCTATGCCAAGGCCGTGGCCAAGGGACAGGACAAGGCCGACGAGGCGTGGGCCAAGCACCAGAGCGCGCGCGACAAGGGCAGCAGGCCGTCGCTGGCGCTGGCCGGCTACACAGGCATGTTCCGCGACCGCTGGTATGGCGACATGCAGGTCAGTGCCGGGGGCAAGGGACTGCGCCTGCGCTTTGCCAGGACCGCGCAGCTGAGCGGACGCCTGGAGCACTGGCAGCACGACACCTTCATCGTGCGCTGGGACGACCGTTCGCTCAACGCCGACGCGTTCGTGAACTTCAGCCTGGACCCGGACGGCAAGGTGCGCGAGGTGCGCATGCAGCCGATTTCCGACCTGACCGATTTCAGTTTCGATTTCCAGGACCTGCTGTTCACCCCAGTGAAATGACGCCGCCGGGCGTGGCCCGGCGCTGACGTTTGACGAATCCGATGGGTAGTGTCGGCCGCTGGCCGGCAACCTCATGATCCCCGGATGCGTCGCAAGGGTGCCGGCCAGCGGCCGGCACGACCGCAGCCGCAGCGATCGTCGGCCGGCGTACACATGCGGCATGGGATACTCCGCCAGCTAAAGATGGCGAGGGAATGCGATGTTCCGTTGGTTTGAATCCCTGATTCCGGTGTTCCCGCCCGTGGACGGGCGGATGCCTCCGCGCAAGGTGCTGCCGTTCTACCTGCACTACCTGCGCCCGGTGTGGCCGGTGCTGCTGGCCACGCTCATCGCCGGCCTGCTGCTGGCGCTGGTGGAAGTGGCGATGTTCGATTACCTGGGCCGCATCGTCGACATGGTCGCCGAGCAGCCCGGTGCCGACTTCTTCAAGCGCCATGCCAACGACCTGGGCTGGATGCTGTTCATCACGGTCATCGCGCGTCCGATCCTGGTCGGCCTGCACAACCTGCTGGTCAACCAGGCCATCGTGCCCGGCCTGAGCAACCGCTCGCGCTGGTTGATGCACAACTATGTGGTGCGGCAGAGCCTGAGCTTCTTCCAGAACGACTTCGCCGGCAGCGTCGCCAACCGGGTGATGCAGACCGGTACCTCGCTGCGCGAGTCGGCGGTGCAGATGGTCGATTCGCTCTGGTACATCGTGGTCTATACCGGCACCGCGCTGTACCTGTTCGCGCAGGCCGACTGGCGGCTGATGGTGCCGCTGATCCTGTGGCTGCTGGCCTATGCGGTGATCATGGTCTACTTCGTGCCGCGCGCGAAGGAACGGGCCTGGATTGCGTCCGAAGCGCGTTCCAAGGCGATGGGCCGCATCGTCGATGGCTACACCAACATTCCCACGCTGAAGCTGTTCGCCCATGGCGGGCGCGAGCAGGCCTACGTGGCCGAGTCGATCCAGGAACTGGCGGTCAAGCACCGCGCGCAGACCCGGGTGACCACCGGCATGGACCTGACCATCGCCATCGTCAACGGTTTCCTGATCGCCGGTACCTGTGGGCTGGCGCTTTGGCTGTGGAATGGCGGCCACATCACCGTCGGTGCGATCACGCTGGCGACCGGCCTGGTGATCCGCATCCACAACATGTCCGGCTGGATCATGTGGACCATCAACGGCATCTTCGAGGACATCGGCACGGTGCAGGATGGCATCACCACCATCGCCCAGCCGCTGACCGTGCAGGACCGCGAGGATGCAGTGCCGTTGCAGGTGACCCGTGGCGGCGTGCATTTCCAGGACATCCACTTCCACTACGGCAAGAAGGGTGGCGTGATCGCAGGCCTGGACCTGGTGGTGAAGCCGGGCGAGAAGATCGGCCTGGTCGGTCCTTCGGGTGCCGGCAAGTCGACCCTGGTCAATGTGCTGCTGCGCCTGTACGACCTGGAAAGCGGCCGCATCCTGATCGACGGCCAGGACATTGCCTACGTCACCCAGGAAAGCCTGCGCCAGCAGATCGGTGTGGTCACCCAGGACACCTCGCTGCTGCATCGCTCGATCCGCGACAACCTGCTGTACGGCCGTCCAGACGCGACCGATGAGCAGCTGCGCGCTGCGGTGGCCAAGGCACGTGCCGAAGCCTTCATCGATACGCTGGTGGACGGGCAGGGGCGTCGTGGCTACGACGCACATGTCGGCGAGCGCGGCGTGAAGCTGTCCGGCGGCCAGCGCCAACGCATCGCCATTGCCCGCGTGCTGCTGAAGGACGCCCCGATCCTGGTGCTGGACGAAGCAACCTCGGCACTGGACTCGGAAGTGGAAGCGGCGATCCAGGACAGCCTGGATGAGCTGATGGGCGGCAAGACGGTGATCGCGATCGCGCACCGGCTGTCGACCATCGCGCGCATGGACCGGTTGGTGGTGATGGACCAGGGACGCATCGTGGAGACCGGCACCCACGCCGAACTGATTGCGACCGGTGGCCTGTACGCACGGTTGTGGGCGCGACAGACCGGTGGATTTGTTGCTGCCGATCAATGATCGCTTCGGGGGCGGATCCCTTTCCGCAGGAAAGGGA
Organism: Stenotrophomonas sp. YJH_SMC_6; assembly: GCF_059371335.1. Lineage (NCBI taxonomy): Bacteria > Pseudomonadati > Pseudomonadota > Gammaproteobacteria > Lysobacterales > Lysobacteraceae > Stenotrophomonas > Stenotrophomonas sp. YJH_SMC_6. The sequence goes on from NZ_JCAFUM010000006.1 coordinate 43,860, forward strand.
TCCGCCCCCAGCGTGTTTCCGGAGACCTGCATGATCCGCCCCCTGCGCTCCCTGTTGCTGGCACTCAGCCTGGTTGCCACGGTTGCCACGGCTGCGCCGGCACCCATGGACGGCGACCAGCTCGAGCAGGTCGTCCTGCTCAGCCGTCACAACCTGCGCGCGCCGGTGGTAGCCTCCGGCGCGCTCGCCAACGCGACGCCCGAGACCTGGCCGCGCTGGGAGGTGGCACCGGGCGAGCTGACTACCAAGGGAGGCGTGCTGGAGGTCTACATGGGCCGCTACATCGCCGAGTGGCTGCGCCAGGCACAGCTGTTGCCGGTGTCGGGTTGCCCGCAGGAGGATGACTTCCACGCGTACGCCAACAGCCTGCAGCGCACCCAGGCCACCGCGCAGTTCTTCGTTGCCGGTGCTTTCCCGGGCTGCCATGTTTCGGTCGAACAGCGCATGCCGTTGGGCTCGATGGATCCGTTGTTCGATCCGGTGATCCGCCGCGACGACGCGGCATTCCGCACGCGCGCGCTGGAGTCAATGCAGCGAGCGCTGGCCGCAGCGGACCTGGCACCGGCTCTGTCCGTGGTGGAAGAGATCACCCGCTATCCGCAGTCGGCGGCATGCAAGGGGCACAGCGACTGCCATCTGGCGCTGGCCGATACCACCTTCAGTACGGAACCGGGCAAGGAGCCTCGCGCATCCGGATCACTGGCGCTGGCCAGCGGGCTGGTCGATGCCTTGTTGATGGAGCACTACCAGGGCAGTGGCATCCCCCGCGAAGGCTGGGGCCGGTTGACCACCGAGGCGCAGTGGCAGGCGTTGGCGCAGATCCGCAACCGCTACCAGGACATCCTGTTCGGAACGCCCGAGGTGGCGCGGGATGTGGCCGCTCCGCTGCTGACAAGAGTGAATGCGTTGTTCGACGACCCGGCGTCGCCGAAGGTGACCCTGCTGGTCGGTCACGATTCCAACATCGGCTCGGTGCTGGCGGCGTTGGGAATCAGCGACTACAGCCTGCCGGGGCAGTACGAGAAGACACCGATCGGTGGCCTGCTGCAGTTCGAACGCTGGCGTGGGCACAGCGGGAGGGCGCACTACCGGTTGGTATATGTCTATCCCACCAAGGAGCAGTTGCGTGACGCGGTGCCACTGAGTGAAATGCAGCCGCCGGTACGGGCGACGCTGGTGCCGCAAGGGTGTACGAAGACTGGGTGCACTGAAGCGCAGTTTAGGCAACTACTTGGAGCTAAAGTGAGGGCTTTCAGCGGAGATGGCAAAAGGGCTGTCGATGGTGTCTGAAGACCGCAGAGTCCCGTGAACCAAGGCGGGTGCCGACACTTGGATTGCCGCCATTCAATGCCGCTGAATCCGGTGCAACTCGGTGGCATGATGTGTGTGCTCGCTGCCAGGTTCCGGCAGCATTATTTCAACCCTGAAAATGGACTTGGAAAATGAAAAAACAGCTGATCGCGCTTCGTGGCGCCAGCAACTCGGGAAAGAGCTCGACGCTTCTCATGTTGTACCGACTGCTGGCTGCGCACTCTGCCACGCGATTCATTTCGTTTGAGGCTATTGGCCACAAGCTCGACTTCAGTGCAATGGTTCAGATCAACGGATGCAAGATCGGAATTTTCAACCGTGGTGATGTTTCCGGAACCGTGGATGGTCTGATCGACCAACTTGCACAGGCAGGATGCAAGGTGATCGTTTGTGCTGCCCGTTCGAAGGGCGACGTTGGCGATGTGCTGGCCTCGTATGAGCGCAGGTACCAGTTGCAGGAGATTGTCAAAAAGACCGGTGGGGAAGACGAGTCTGATTTTGCACTGGTCAATATGGGCGTCGCGCATGATCTCGCCGCTCGAGTCTACTCAGCAGTGGTCGTCTGAGTTCTCCGTTCCGTCATTTCGGGGCGGCCTGCAGAAACGGCCCGGGTTTGCCCGGGCCGTTCCGTTTCCAACTTGTACCACCCCGATCACTCGATCGGCTGGTCCAGCATCAGCTGGCGTGCGAAACGCACCGGGGGTGCGCCGTAGGACAGCATCTGGTCGTGGTACGCCTTCAGGTTGAACTTGTCGCCCAGCTTCTCCTGCACCGCCTTGCGGGTGTCGAAGTGTTCCTGCGCACCGACGAAGTAGGTCGGTAGCTGTGCCGAGGTCAGCTGTGCACGCACCCACTTGCCCGCCGCTTCGCTTTCCTGCTGGAACGCGTCGTGGGTCATCAGGTGCATTGCCTTCTCGCGATCCCAGTTGTCCACGTGCACGCCCTGGTCGAGGATCGCGTTGGAGATCGTGCGCAGGTAGAACTTCAGCTGCACCAGGTGGAACAGCGGGTCGTTGTTGAGGTAACCCTGCTCCTGCATCATGCGCTCGGTGTAGACCGCCCAGCCTTCGGCGAACAGGCCCGAACGCAGCACCGCACGCAGGGTGGAGGGGAACTTGGCCGAATGCCAGCCTTCCAGGTAGTGGCCCGGGGTGCCTTCGTGGATGCTCAGCAGGTGGATCATGCGCGAGTTGTACTCACGCAGGAACGAGTCGACCTGCTTGTCGTTCCAGTCGTCCGGAATCGGCGACACGGCGTAGAAGGTCTTCAGGTTCTTGTCCAGCGGACCCGGTGAATCACAGTAGGCCACGGCCACGCCACGCTGGAATTCCGGCATCAGGATGATGTCCACCGGCGCGTCGGGCAGCGTCATCAGATCGTGCTCGCGCACGAACGCGGTGGACTGCTCCAGTGCGGCCTTGGCATCGTCGACGACCTTGTCGCGTGCCGGCTTGTCGGCGTAGGCCAGCTCCAGCGCAGCTTCAATGGCCTTCTGCTGCTGCTCGTCGGTCGGCTGGGCCGGCATCTCCGGCGCACCCGGCTTGTCCTTCAGCACGGTCTGCGCGATGCCGTACATGTCTTCGCGCACGCGCTTGAGTTCGGCGCGTGCACGCTCACCGATCTCCTGGCGCGACAGCGAGGAGCTCAGCGCGAACTTCAGCTTCTGGTCGTACTTTTCCGCACCGATGCGGAAGTCGCCCTTGGCATTCGGCACCAGGGTCTTGTCCAGCCAGGTCTGCTGCTCGTCCACCGCCTTCTTCAGGCCGTCGATGGCGGCCTGCAGGCGCTGCTGGTCGGCCTGCGGCAGTTCACCGATGTGCGGGGTGATGAAGGTATCGACGATGCTGAGGATGCCCTTGTTCTGCTTGGCCACCGTTTCGGCGTGGATCTTCGGCACCCGTGCCGGATCCAGGTTCTCGCGGGCCTGGGCGAAGATCGCCGGCAGCTTTTCCATGCGCGCGGTGGCCGACTTCAGGCGCTCCGGCAGCGGCGCGAACTCGCGCGCCATCAGGCCGTAGATCGCGCTGCCGGCAATGCCGTTGTACAGCTGCGGGTCCCACTTGCCGGACTGCAGCACTTCGGCGTTCCATATTTCCGACTGCAGCTGGTTGCGCAGGATCGCTGCGTCCACCTGGTTCTCGCGGCCCAGCTTGGCCACCTCGATCTTGTCCAGCTCGCCCAGCAGCGCCTTGTAGGCTGCCAGGGTCTTCTGCTGGCCGGCGGCACTGAGGTCGTCCAGCTCGCTGTCGTAGCGGTGGTCACCGATCTGGGTAGCGCTGACCGGCGACAGCTGCATCCAGGTGTCCAGGGCGCGCTTGGACAGGTCGGCGAAGGCAGCGTCGACCGCCGCGTCACCGGCCTGCTGGCTGGTGGCCGGGGTGGAAGCGTTGGTCGGGGCGTCGGCCGGCTGGCAACCGGCCAGCGCGGCGACCAGGGCGAGGGCAAGAAGATGCGGGCGCATCGGCGTTCCTGTACGGGGTCAAACCCTGAGCATAGGGCCGCGTGGCTGCTTTGTCCCCGTGCCATAGGATTACCATGGGCGCAGACAAGGACCCTCCAAAGGAGCGCAGAACATGGAATACCAGGGAAGCTGCCATTGCGGCAGGATCGCATTCACCGTACAGGCCGGGGCGCCGATCAGCGACGTCATCGACTGCAACTGCTCGATGTGCCGCCGCCGTGGCAGCCTGCTGTGGTTCGCCCCGCGCGAAGCGTTCCAGCTGAGCACCGATCCGGCGGACGTGGCCACCTACCACTTCAACAAGGCCCACATCGACCATCACCATTGCCGCGAATGCGGCATTGCCCCCTACAGCGAGGCGGTGGATCCGCGCAGCGGTATGCCGATGGTGGCGGTGAACGTGCGCTGCGTGCCTGCAGTGGATCTGGCCACGCTGGCGGTGACCTCCTACGACGGAGCCGCACTGTGAGGCCGGTGCGCGCGTGGACGTGCATGGCGGCAATGCCGGTGCTGCTGCTGGCGCTGGGCGCCTGCGCCAAGCAGGGCAACATGGCGGCGGATGCGGGCGCCACGGCGGCCGAGGCTGCCATCGCTTCACCGGAAGGCGCATTCCTCGCCTACGAACACGACGTGCAGGTGCAACTGGAAGCGGCGCAGATCGCACCGCGCATCCAGCAGGTGGCACAGGCCTGCCAGAGCGCGAAGTTCGGTGACTGCGCGGTGCTGCAGGTAGACCAGCGCAGTGGCGAGCAGCCCAGCGGCGAGGTCAAGGTGCGGATTGCACCGAAGGGCACCGAGCCGTTGATCGCGTTGGCCGGTGAGGGCGGCACGCTGCAGTCGCGCAACACGCGTGCCGAGGACCTCGCGCAGGCCGTGGCCGACACCGCGCTGACCAAGGCGCGGCTGGAGAAGGAACATGCGCGGCTGCTGGCCTACCAGGACCGCAAGGACCTGAAGATCGAGGACCTGATGGCGATCACCACGCGGCTGTCCGAGATCGAGGCGGGCGTCGAACAGGCCAGCAAGGATGCCGCGCAGCAGCGCCGGCGCATCGATACCCAGCTGGTGACGATCCATTTCGATACCACGTCCGGCCAGCGCAGCCGCAGCGAGATCGGCGAGGCGCTGAGCGAGTCGGGCAGCATCCTCAGCACCAGCGTTGCGTTCCTGATCCGAGCCGTTGCCGCGCTGCTGCCGGTGGCGGTGCTGGCCTTGATCGCGGCCTGGGGTGTGCGGGCATGGTGGCGCCGCCGCCGTCGCAAGCTGCCGCCCAACCTCTGAGGTGGAGGCTGATGCCGGCAGCCCGCCGGCATCAGCCCTCGTCGGTCTCGTACTCGACGAACACATCCAGCTCCAGCGCCAGTTCCTGCACTGCGTCGCGCACCTTCTGCGCGGTGCTTTCATTGCCGACTTCCACTTCCAGCTCATGGATGCCCGGGCCGATGTCGTCGGACAGCCCGGCCGAGCTGGAATCGTCGTCGTCCATGTGCGGCATCAGATCGTCGGTTTCCTCGACATGCTCGATGCCCTCCAGGCCGAGCAGCAGGTCGCTGATGGCACGGGCGTCGTCTTCAGTTCCGGTGATGCGCAGTCGCAGCATGGCCATGGCGTAGGTACGTTGTGGAGTTGCCTGCAGCCTAGCCAGCGCCGGGCAAAGAACGGGTGAGGGTGCAGTCAGGCGCGTGTGGCCGGACGCCCGAGCAGGCTGTCCGGCAATGCGGGAATCGGTGTGCGTTCGTCCTGCGCCTGCTCCAGCAGCCAGTCGATGAACAGGCGCGCGGCCGGGCTGGGCGGTTGTCCTTCGGCATGCACTACGTGATACGCATAGCGCGCCTTCAGCGCCGGGCCGGGCAGGCGCACCACCTCGTAGCGCTGCAGATAGGGCTGGGCGATGTGGGTGCGCGCCAGCACCGCGCCCATGCCATACACCGCAGCACGCATCGCATCGGTGCTGTCGGCGAAGGTGTGCATGGGTGGCAGCGGCGACGGCGTGCGCACGCCGGCGTGGCGGAACCAGTCGCGCCAGCCCTGCGGCGACAGGTCGGTGAGCAGCGGCAGGTCGGCGATGCGCGCCGGATCGACCAGCGTTTCGACGCCGGCCAGTGCCGGTGAGGCGACCGGGAACAGGTAGTCATCCATCAGGTGCTGCGCACGCAGGCCGGGCCATTGGCCCAGGCCGTAGCGGATGCCCACTTCCGGGCCGTTGTCGTCATAGCGATCCAGCCCGCTGCCGGTATGCAGTTCGATGCGGATGTGCGGGTAGGCCTGGGTGAAGCGCGGCAGCCGTGGCAGCAGCCAGCAGTAGGACAGCGAGCGCAGCGTGGTGATCCGCAGCGGCACGCTGTCGGCATCCGGCTGCAGGTGATGGGCGACGGCCGCGACATCGGTGAAGGCGGCGCTGGCGGCGTCGGCCAGTTGCCGGCCCTCGGCAGTCAGGCGCACGCCGCGGGCGTGGCGTAGGAACAGCCGTACTTCCAGCACTTCTTCCAGGCGGCGGACGTGGTGGCTGACCGCGCTGGCGGTCAGGTGCAGCTCCTGCGCGGCCTGGGCGAAGTTCTGGTGGCGCGCGGCGACCGCGAACACGGCCAGTGCGGGTAGCAGGGAAGGGCGTAGCAGCATGTCGAGCCTCAAGCCATATTTGTGGCTAGCAGCGATACTACGCGCTTGTGCGGCGGGCGTCTGCGCCTGATCCTATCCGCCTTGGCGAGGAATTGACGATGTACGGAGGCAAGGCATGAATGCGGTCCCACAGGCAGCCGAGCGCGATTGGCGCACGCCGCTGGAATTGACCCTGCTGGGCGCCATCTGGGGCTGCTCGTTCCTGTTCATGCGGGTGGCGGTGCCGTCGTTCGGCCCGTTCGCGCTGGTCGAAGTGCGGCTGGTGCTGGGTGCGCTGGTGCTGCTGCCGTTCCTGTGGCGCGCCCGCGCGCAGTTCCCGCCGCGGCGCTGGCTGTGGCTGGCACCGATCGGCCTGATCAACTCGGCGTTGCCGTTCGTGCTGTTCGCCTATGCAGCGGAACAGGCGCCGGCGGCGATCGGCGCGATCTGCAATGCGATGACCGTGCTGTTCGCCGCGCTGATCGCCTTCCTGTTCTTCGGCGAGAAGATCGGCTTGCGCCGCGCCGGTGCCTTGCTGGTTGGCTTCGCTGGCGTAGTGGTGCTGGCCACCGCCAAGGTTTCCGGCCTGAGTATCGGCACCGCGGTGCTGGCCGGTGCGGCGGCTTCGCTGCTGTACGGCCTGGGCGTGAACCTGGTGAAGCGGCACATGACCGGCCTGCCGTCGGCGGCCGCGGCGGCGGCAACGCTGTCGTGTGCCTCGCTGTGGATGCTGCCGATGGCGGTGAGCCACTGGCCGCAGGCGGCGATTCCGCTGAAGGCCTGGGGCGCGGCCGTCGCACTGGGCGTGGCCTGCACCGGGCTGGCGTTCCTGATGTTCTACCGCCTGATCGGCCGTATCGGCCCGTCACGGGCGTCGACGGTGACCTACCTGATTCCGCTGTTCGGCGCGGCGTTTGCGTGGTTGTTCCTGGGTGAGGCGGTGACCGTGCAGATGCTGATTGCCGGTGTGCTGATTCTGGGTAGCGTGGCGGTGAGTCAGAAGGGCTGAGGAATTGGCGTTTTGCGCGTTGCGCGTGCTGAAGGTGCTTCACTGTTCATGGGCGTTACTTTTCTTTGTACGCAAAGAAAAGTAACCAAAAGAAACGTTCCGCCGGCCGCGAGCCGGTGCTGCGCACCGGTGCCCTGCGCTCCTCGGCCCGTCGAGGGACGGCGCGGGAACTCGCTGCGCTCAGACACCCGCGCCTCTTCGCCCTCGCCGGACCTGCGGTGCTCGGCTCGCTCAAGGCGGATCCAAGATCAAAGGCAGAAGCGGTCGCTTCGCTCGCCGGGCCCGGCCCGGCACTACCATGCATCGTCGTGCAGCTGTGGCTCTTGACCTTGGGTCCGCCTTGAGTGAGCCGAGCATCGCAGGGGAATCAGGGGCGAAGAGGTGCCGATGTCTGAGCACAGCGAGTTCGGCACCGTCCCCTGATTCACCGAGAAGCGCAGGGGACCGACGTGCGAAGCACGGCGGCTCGCGACCTGGCGGCGCGTTTCTTTTGGTTACTTTTCTTTTCGCGCGAAAAGAAAAGTGACGCTCATGAACAGTGAAGCACCTTCAGCACGCGTCACGCGCAGGAAACCATCAGCGCACCGGCACCGGAATATTGCAGAGATCGATATGCCCCGCCGGGCGCTTGTAGAAATCATCCACGCGATTACGCCGTGCCTCCACCGTATCGGCGAAGGTCTTCGAATCGGTACGCAGCACCTGGATCGGCGTGCGCTCGGCCGCTGGCACGTCGCTGGCGCGGCGGATCGACACGATCGGCGTACGCAGCTTCGGGTCGGTGTAGAAGCCCATCGGTGCCGGTCCGCGCGGCGTTGCGCTGAGCAGTTCCATGCCCTTCAGCACGCGACCGACCAGCGTGATGTTGCGGTCCAACTGGCGCGGTGACTGGCCGGTCACCACGTACAGTTCGGCGCCGATGCTGCTGTCTTCCTCGTTGCTGCGGCCGGCACCGAGCATGCCGTAGCAGTGCGCCAGCCAGGTCTTGCCGGCCTGCGGGTCCTGGCCGACCGGGAAGCCATCGACGAAACCAGTCTGCGCAGCCCAGCCATCGCGGTCCGGCAGCACGCTGACCTTCAGGCCGGCGCTGGCGCGTTCGAACTCGGCCGGCAGCTTGCGCGCGGCGCTGCCGAACGGCCTGGCCTTGGCCGCGTCATCGGCGTCGGCATCGCCGAACTGCACCACGAAGTTATCCTGCGAGCGGTAGATGCTGGTGCCGTCCCAGAAGTGCTCATGGGCGAAGGTCTGGATGTTGGCGACATGGCGCGGGGCGAACTGCGGCGCCAGCTCGATGATCACCCGCCCCGCCGGCAGGTCCATGTACAGCAGGTTGGCCGGGTCCGGGGTGCGCCATTCGCTGGCCGCCGATGCGTCGAGGATCTGCTGCGGGCTGCGGTAGGGCGTGGCCGAACTGGCCATGGCGGGCAGCAGGCAGGACAGGGCGATGGCGGTCAGGGCAAGGCGACGAAGGTGCGGCATGGGATCCCCGGAACATGAACGAGGCTTCGATTCTGCGCGAGCGGCCCGGCCACGCCAACCGGCACGATGACTAACGACACATTCGCTATACCGAACTTCGCACTACTGTCGACTTCAACGTAGTGGAGGCCCGGTCATGTCCGAGGACGATGTCCACCTGAAGAAGTTCCAGAAGGAGCTGAGCGCCGGAACGGTGTCGCTGGCCCTGCTGGCGGTGCTGGCCCGGGCCGGGGAGCCGCTGTACGGCTACCTCATTGCCAAGGAGCTGGAGCGGGTGGGCGAGGGCGTGCTGAGCGGCAAGCAGAGCGCGCTGTACCCGGTGCTGCGCAACCTGGAGGCTGCCGGTCTGCTGGAAAGCCACGTGGAGCCGTCCAGCAGCGGGCCGCCGCGGCGCTACTACCGCATCAATGAACGTGGCCGCGAGGTGCTGGCGCAGTGGCGCCACGCCTGGCAGGCCACCCGCGATTCCGTCGATTCTGTGTTGGAGGGGGTACCGCAATGAACGACCCGAGCCTGGCAGGCCGAGCCCTGCCCACGACCATCCCGCAGTACCTGGCGCAGCTGCGTGTGGCGCTGGAAGGTGCCGACCCGGCGATGGTGCAGGACGCGCTGTACGACGCCGAGGAGTACCTGCGTTCGGAGCTGGCGGCGCAGCCCGGCCGCGGCGAGGCCGAGGTGATCGCCGACGTTGCCGGCAGCTATGGCGCGCCGGACGAAGTGGCCGAGATCTACCGCGAGACCGAAGTGACGGTGAACCGCGCGCTGCGTACGCCACGTGCAGATACCACGCCGGTGCTGCGCGCGGCGGCGGAAGCCAGTGGCGTCGAGCCGGCCGCACCGCTGCCGGTGCCGGTGCAGCGCTCGCTGCTGGCGCGTTTCTTCGGCGTGGTGACCGATCCGCACACCTACGGTGCGCTGTTCTACATGCTGCTGTCGCTGGCTACCGGCGTCTTCTTCTTCACCTGGGTGGTGACCGGCCTGTCGCTGTCGCTGGGCCTGCTGATCCTGATCGTGGGCATTCCGCTGACCGTGCTGTTCTTCGGCTCGGTGCGCGGGCTGGCGCTGCTGGAAGGGCGGCTGGTGGAAGCGCTGCTGGGCGAGCGCATGCCGCGCCGTCCGCGTTACACCGATCGCAGCCGCACCTGGCTGCAGCGCATCGGCGACATGTTCACCGATGGCCGCACCTGGCTGACCCTGCTGTACTTCGTGTTGATGCTGCCGCTGGGCGTCATCTACTTCACCCTCGCGGTGACGCTGCTGTCGCTGTCGCTGAGCCTGATCTGGGCGCCGGTCGCGGCGATCTTCAGTGGCGAGATTCCGGGCGTGTACGTCGATGGCGTGAACGTACTGCCGATGGCTGCATCGCCGCTGGTGGCGATCACGGTTGCTGCGGCGGGCGCGCTGCTGCTGCTGCTGACGATGCATCTGGCACGCGGCATCGGCAAGCTGCATGGGCTGATTGCCAAGAACCTGCTGGTGCGGCTGTAACAGGCCAGGGGTCGGATCCCTGTTCGCAGAACAGGGCTCTGACCCCGGATCCTATCATGCTGGGGTCAGAGCCCTTTCCGCTGGAAAGGGATCCGACCCCTGCCGGGAATCAGCCCGCCTTTCGCCGCAACGGGGTCACGTTGCTCTTCTTCTTCGTGGCCTTCGCCGCCGGTGCTTCGGCATGCGCGGCGAAGAAGTCGCGCACCTTCGGGTACACCACTTCGCGCCAGCGACGGCCGCTGAAGATGCCGTAGTGGCCGGCACCTTCGACGATGAAATGCTCACGGCGGTCCGCAGTGATGCCGGTGCACAGCGCCTGTGCTGCTTCGGTCTGGCCGAGGCCGGCGATATCGTCCAGCTCGCCCTCGATGCTCAGCAGCGCGGTATCGCGGATCGCCGACGGATCGACCTTCTCGCCGTTGACCACCCACTCACCACGCGGCAGCAGGAAGTCCTGGAACACCACGCGGATCGTATCCAGGTAGTACCTGGCCGGCATGTCGAGCACCGCGTTGTACTCGTCGTAGAAACGACGGTGCGCGTCGGCGTCTTCCAGGTCGCCCTTGACCAGGTCGGTGTAGAAATCCCAGTGCGAACTGAAGTGGCGGCTCGGGTTCATCGACAGGAAGCCGGCGTGCTGCAGGAAGCCCGGGTACACGCGGCGACCGGCGCCGGGATAGCTGGCCGGCACGGTGTGGATGACGTTGTTCTCGAACCACGACAGCGGGTTCTGCGTGGCCAGGTTGTTCACTGCGGTCGGGCTGCATCGCGCATCGATCGGGCCACCCATCATCACCAGCGTACGCGGCGTCGGTTCGCCACGGCTGGCCATCAGCGAAACCGCGGCCAGCACCGGTACGGTCGGCTGGCACACGCTCACCACGTGCAGGCGCTCCACGCCGAGGTGGCGGATGAATTCCTGGATGTAGGCGATGTAGTCGTCCAGGCCGAATTCGCCTTCGCTGGCCGGCACCATGCGCGCGTCCACCCAGTCGGTGACGTACACGCGGTGATCGCGCAGCAGCGTGCGCACGGTATCGCGCAGCAGCGTGGCATGGTGGCCTGACAGCGGCGCAACGACCAGCACGAACGGCTGGTTGAGCATCGTGTGCAGCTGGTCGGCTTCATTGCTGTGGCGCTTGAAGCGCAGCAGCTTGCAGAACGGCTTGCTCACTTCTTCGTGCACGACGATCGGCACGCGCTCGCCATCGACATCGATTTCGTTGATGCCCCATTCGGGCTTCTCGTAATCCTTGCCGATGCGATGGAACAACTCGTTGACCGCGGCCAGGCGATCGGCACCCGGCATCTGCGACCACCAGTGGCCCGGGTTGGCGAAGAATCTGGCGTTGGCCTGGGCCTGGTGCACCCAGGGGGCGAGCAGGTTGCGGGTCAGTTCGTGCAGTTGATAGAGCATGACGACCGAATATGTATGGTCATATGTTGCCGCGCAGCATATCCCATCCGGGTGTCCCGCAGGTTAAGTTGGCTGAAAATAATGAATCCGGATTCACATCCGTTCCAGCGCGGCTGCATCGCCTGCCAGCGCGGGGCCCAGCCAGCAGTGCGACCCTACCGGCTGCAGGCCATGCCGGCCCAGCGTGCGGCGGTACCAGCGCGCCGGGCGGTCCTGGAAGCCGTCGTGGTCGCCCTCGAACGCGTCCTCGGCAGCGAAGGTTTCCAGGAAGGCTACCCCTCCGGTCAGTTCAGACAGTCCGGCCAGGCCGGCGCGCAGCTCGCGGTCGGGCACGTAGTGCATCACGTCCGAGCAGACCAGCAGGTCGACCGGAGCGCAGGGCCGCAGCCAGGCGAAATCGCCGAAGCTGGCCAGGTGCAGGTTGCGGGTCCTGCCGTAGCGGCGAACAGCGTACTCGCTGCTGTCGAAGCCCAGGTATTCGACCTTCGGACGCAGCTTCAGCAGCGGTGCGCGCCAGGCGCCTTCGCCGCAGCCGATGTCCAGCACGCTGCGGATCGGTCGTTCCAGGTAGTACTCGGCACTGGCCACGGCCAGGGCGACCTTTCGCGCCAGGCGGGCGCTGCCGCCGATGTCGGCACGGCGGTACCAGCGTTGGAAATAGGCGGCGTCGTAGGTCTTGTCCATGGGGCGGTGCGCGATCGGGGAAAACGGCGCCTATCGTACGGTGTTGCGACGCGCCATGCATCGATGTGTCCGCGGCGTACGTGCCTGCGGCGGCTTCGCCACGGCATGCGAGAATGGCCGCCAATCTACGCCAGCCGCCGGAGCGAGCGCATGCAGAGCTACTACTGGGTCAAGACCTTCCACATCGTGTTCGTGGTGGCGTGGATGGCCACGGTGTTCTACCTGCCGCGCATCCTGGTGAACCTGGCCGAGACCGCTGGCCAGCCGGCCGTGACCGAGCGCCTGCAGCTGATGGGGCTGCGCCTGTACCGCTTCGGTCATTCGATGTTCGGCCTGGCCTTCCTGCTGGGCCTGGTGCTGTGGCTGGGCTACAAGGTGATCCCCGATTTCCCGACCATGGTCGCGCCCGGTGGCGCCGGCTGGCTGCACGCCAAGCTGGGCCTGGTGGTGCTGCTGCTGGTCTATTTCGGCTGGACCGGTCGCCTGCTGAAGGGCGTGACCAAGGGCCGCGCGCTGCCGTCCTCGCGCGCGCTGCGCTGGATCAACGAGATTCCGCTGCTGGCGTTCATTCCGATCGTGTGGCTGGTGCTGGCCAAGCCGTTCTGACCCAACCGGTAGATCCACGCCACGCGTGGACACGCCCGGTAGATCCACGCCATGCGTGGATGCCGTGAGGGTACAAACGAAAGAGCCGGGCATCTGCCCGGCTCTTTCGTTTGTGCAATTACCCGGATGCTGCCGGCCAGCGGCCGGCACTACCTCAGGCCGCTTCGTACGTGCCGTAGCTGCGCAGGCGCGCGTAGCGCTGTTCCAGCAGCTGCTCGGTGGACAGCTTTTCCAGCGCGTCCAGTTCGTTCAGCAGCACGGCCTTCAGGCGCTTGGCCATCTGCGTCGGGTTGCGGTGGGCGCCGCCGGTGGGCTCGCGCACGACCTTGTCGACCAGGCCCAGGCTCTTCAGGCGCGGGGCGGTCAGGCCCAGCTGTTCGGCCGCGTCCTTGGCCTTGCCGGCGTCCTTCCACAGGATCGAGGCGCAGCCTTCCGGGGTGATGGTCGAGTACACCGCGTATTCCAGCATCACGGTGCGGTCGCCCACGCCCAGCGCCAGCGCGCCGCCGGAGCCGCCTTCGCCGATCACGGTGCAGATGATCGGCACCTTCAGTTCGGCCATCTCGATCAGGTTGCGCGCGATCGCTTCGGACTGGCCGCGCGATTCGGCGTCGATGCCCGGCCAGGCGCCAGCGGTGTCGATCAGGGTCAGCACCGGCAGGCCGAAGCGCTCGGCCATCTTCATCAGGCGCAGGGCCTTGCGGTAGCCCTCCGGCTTGGGCATGCCGAAGTTGCGCTTGATCTTCTCCTTGGTGTCGCGGCCCTTCTGGTGGCCGATCACCATCACTGCACGGCCGTTGATGCGGGCCAGACCACCCATGATCGCCTTGTCGTCGGCGAAGGCACGGTCGCCGGCCAGCTCCTGGAACTCATCGAACATGACGCGGAGGTAGTCGGCGGTGTACGGGCGCGACGGATGACGGGCCAGCTGCAGCACCTGCCACGAGGTCAGGTTGCGGAAGATCTGCGCGGTGCGCATGCGCAGCTTGTCCTGCAGCGCGTGCACTTCCGCCTCGACATTGACCGCCGGCCCGGCACTGGCGTTGCGCAGTTCCTGGATCTTGGCTTCCAGGTCGGCGATGGGTTGCTCGAAGTCGAGGTAGTTCGGATTCATCGGAAGCCGTCGTGTAAAGAAGAGGGGAATTCTAGCCGAATGCGCGCAAACCACCCGTACGCCTTCGTCTGGAAGGCGACGGTAGCGCAGCCGGGCGGGGCGCGCCAGTCAGCTCAGGGCACCACCAGGGCGCTGCGGCCCATCAGCTGGCTGCGCAGGGAAACGAAGTCGTTGTAGGCCTCGTTGGCGTCACGGCCCAGCCCGCTGCCCAGCGTGGCGGTGGCCGAGGTGAAGGCCATCTGCGCGGCGAAGTCCTGCTTGCGCAGCGCCTTCTGTTCATCGGCGGTGGTCGCCTTCAGCCAGCGCGCATAGACCTCGCGCAGCGGCGCGGCGTGGGCCTCGAAGGCGGGCACCAGCGCCGGCAGGCTGGCCGGGGCCGGTTCCAGGCTGAACGCCGGGGCCACGTAGCCGGCCGGCTGCTCGCGCTTGAAGGCGCCGGGCTCGCCCATGCCTTCTTCCACGTAAGCGATGAAGTCTGGCGCGGTGAACACCTTGGCCACGATCTGGCCACCGCTGGCGTCGACGTGGGCCACCACCTTTTCCTTCGGGAAGGGCTCGCGCACGCCGTAGGTCCAGGTTTTGTCGATGAACAGGTCGTGGCTCTTTTCGAACGGGCCTTCGAAGTCGACCCCGCCAAGTTCGATGCCGGCCTTGCCGGTGCCGAAGTTCTTCAGCTTGCTCTCGTCGGTGACATAGACCTCGCGGGCGATCACGTACTCGCTCAGGGTCGGGTTGATCAGGCCGCCACGGCCATCGACGTAGACGATGAAGCGCACGTCGCCGAGCTTGTCGGTGTGCAGGCGGTGCTCACCGACAGCGAGCGAGATCGGGCGCGAGCCCTGTGCGGCTACCGGCAGGTCCTTGCCGTCGATGCTCAGTGCCAGCGGCGCGTCGGTCGGGTTGTCGATCTGGAACTCGACCTTCGAGGGCGAACAGGCGGCCAGGGCCAGCGCGGCGGCGAACGGGAACAGCAGGGTCTTCATTGGCAATCGTCCTTGATGACTGGAACGGGAAAAACAGGAATACGGAGGAGCCGACCTCAGCTGGCCCACGGTGGGCTGTAGCGCACTTTCAGCGTGCGTACGGCGGGGTCGGCGCGCAGCGCCTCCATCAACTTGGAATCGATGCGCACCGCGCTCTGCCCGGACACATCGAGCATGCCGGCGACGCCGCCGTGCGGGCCCTTCAGCAGCAGGTCCAGGCGCAGCGGCGTGCGCCCCGGGCGATGGCGATCCAGCAGCGCATTGACGCGCTCCCAGACCGGGCGCTGCTGGCGCAGGTCCAGGCGCAGCGACAGTCGCGTGGCGTAGTTGGCGCAGACTTCGTCGAAGTCCCAGCACTGGCGGATGCGCAGTGCGTAGCCGCCGTTGAACTCGTCCTCGCGCAAGCCGCCCTTGACCACCAGGATGCGGTCCTTGGTCATCAGGTGCCCGAACTCGGCCATCGCGTCGGAGAACGCGCTGCACTCGACGCGGCCGCGGCCATCTTCCAGCTGGATGAAGATCTGGCTCTCGCCCTTGCGACGCACACCGACCACCTGGCCGGCCAGCACGGTCTGTACTTCCGGGCGCCAGCGCTTTTCGCCGCCGCCGCCACCACCGCTGTTGGCGCTCCAGATCTTCTCCACCGAACCCAGGTCGTTGCCGACCAGATCGCGTACATCGTCGCGCCATGGATCGAACGGGTGGCCACTGAGATAGAAGCCCAGCGTGTCGCGCTCGCCGTTGAGGCGCTGCAGCAGCGGCCATTCTTCGGCTTCGGGCAGATCCAGCTGGATCGTGGTCGCGCTCGGGTCCGGGCCACCGAACAGCGAGTTCTGTCCCGAAGCGCGCTCGCGGGCCATCTGGTCGGTAGCCTTGATCACCTCCGGCAGCTGCAGCATCAGCGAGGCACGGTTGCGGCCAAGCTCGTCCAACGCACCACAGTTGATCATCGCTTCCAGCGTGCGCCGGTTGAGCTTGGCCGAGCCGACGCGGGTGCAGAAGTCGAGCAGGTCCTTGAACGGGCCGCCCTTCAGTCGCTCCTCGACCACCGCCTCGCAGGCACCCTGGCCGACGCCCTTGATCGCACCGAGGCCGTACTGGATGGTGTCCGGGGTCACCGCTTCGAACATGAAGGCCGACTGGTTCACCTTGGGCGGCAGCACGGTCAGGCCGAGGTTGCGCACCTCGTCGAGGAAGCCGACCACCTTGTCGGTGTTGTCCAGATCGGACGACAGCGTGGCCGCCATGAACTCGGCCGGGTAATGGCGTTTCAGCCATGCGGTCTGGTAACTGACCAGCGCGTAGGCGGCGGCGTGCGACTTGTTGAAGCCGTAGCCGGCGAACTTCTCCATCAGGTCGAAGATCGCGTCGGCCTTGGCTTCGTCCACGCCGTCCTTGGCCGCACCTTCGCGGAAGATCTCGCGATGCTTGGCCATTTCGGCCGGCACCTTCTTGCCCATCGCACGGCGCAGCAGGTCGGCGCCGCCCAGCGAGTAGCCGCCGACGATCTGCGCCATCTGCATCACCTGCTCCTGGTACACCATGATGCCGTAGGTGTCTTTCAGGATCGCTTCGGTGCGCGGATCGGGATAGATGATTTCTTCCTGGCCATGCTTACGCGCATTGAAGGAGGGAATCAGGTCCATCGGGCCGGGGCGGTACAGCGACACCAGCGCGATCAGGTCTTCGAAACGGTCGGGACGCGCGTCCTTCAGCAGGCGGCGCATGCCCGAGGATTCGAACTGGAACACTGCGCCCGTATTGCCGTTGGCGAAGATGTCCTTGTAGGTGGGCGTGTCGTCCAGCGGAATCGCGGCGATGTCCACCGGCGGGATGCCGGCGCGCTCATGGCGCTTGTTGATCGCCTTCACCGCCCAGTCGATGATGGTCAGCGTGCGCAGGCCGAGGAAGTCGAACTTCACCAGGCCCACTTCTTCCACGTCGTTCTTGTCGAACTGGGTGACGGGGTTCTTGCCGAGACCGTTCTCGTCGTGTTCGGCGTACAGCGGGCAGAACTCGCTCAGCGGTTCGGGCCCGATCACCACGCCACCAGCGTGCTTGCCGGCGTTGCGGGTCAGGTCTTCCAGCTGCAGCGCCAGGTCGATCAGGTCGCGGACATCGTCCTCGGTCTCGTAGCGCTGGATCAGTTCCGGCGACGCCATTTCCGAGCTGGGGCCTTCCTTGCCCTTGCCCAGTGCATCCTTCAGGTGGATGCCGAGGATGTTCGGGATCAGCTTGGAAACACCGTCGACCAGGCCGTACGGGAAGCCGAGCACGCGGCCGGAGTCGCGCACCACCGCCTTGGCGGCCATGGTGCCGTAGGTGATGATCTGGCTGACGCGCTCGCGCCCGTACTTGCGCGCGACGTAGTCGATCACCTCGTCGCGGCGGTCCATGCAGAAGTCGATGTCGAAGTCGGGCATCGACACGCGTTCCGGGTTCAGGAAGCGCTCGAACAGCAGGTTGTACGGCAGTGGGTCCAGATCGGTGATCTTCAGCGCCCACGCCACCAGCGAACCGGCACCCGAACCACGGCCCGGGCCGATCGGGATGCCCTGGTTCTTGCCCCACTGGATGAAGTCGGCCACGATCAGGAAGTAGCCGGGGAAACCCATCTTGATGATGGTGTTGAGCTCGAACTCCAGGCGCTCGAAATAATCTTCGCGGGTCTTGCCCGGCGCCAGCGGATTCTTCTCCAGGCGCTCTTCCAGGCCGTCGCGCGACATCTTCTGGATCCAGGTGTCCAGGGTCTCGTCGTCGGGCACCGGGTAATTGGGCAGGAAGTAGGTGCCCAGCCGCATCTCGATGTTGCAGCGCTCGGCCAGCGCCAGCGTGTTGTCGATGGCATCGGGAATGTCGGCGAACAGCGCACACATCTCTTCGGCCGATTTCAGGTACTGCTGGTCGCTGTACTCGCGCGGGCGCTTGGGGTCGTCCAGCACGCGGCCGGTGGAAATGCACACGCGCGCTTCGTGCGCGCTGAAATCGGTGGGCGCCAGGAAGCGCACATCATTGCTGGCCACCACCGGCAGGCCACGCTGGCCGGCGGCCATCAGCGCGAACTGGTTGAAGGTCTCCTCGCCCTCGCGGCCGGTGCGGGTCAGCTCCAGGTGCAGGCCATCGCCGAACACGCGCTGCCAATCGGCCAGCTGCTGCTCGGCCAGTTCATGCTTGCCGTCCAGCGCCAGGCGCCCGGCCAGGCTCTGCCGGCCGGCCAGCGCGAACAGGTTGGCGTTGCCGGCCTTCAGCCAGTCCGGATGGATGGCCACGCCGCCTTCGGGGCGATGGCCTTCCATCCACGCGCGGGTCAGCAGCCGCGACAGGCTCAGGTAGCCCTCGCGGTCGCGGCACAGCAGGGTCATCCGCCACGGATCCTGCCCTTCCTCGGCGATCAGCACGTCGGCGCCGGCGATAGGCTTGATGCCCACGCCTTCGGCCGCCTTGTAGAACTTGACCAGGGCGAACAGGTTGTTGAGGTCGGTCACCGCCAGCGCGGGCAGGCCGAGTTCGACCGAGCGTGACAGCAGGTTGGCCTGCTTGGCCTTCTTCGGGTCCGCCTGGTCCGGCTTGGCCGGCACACGGATGGTGGAGTCCGCCAGCGAGAACTCGGTGTGGACGTGGAGATGTACGAAGCGGGAGTTGGACATGCCGGACCAGGTTGGAGCGCGCGGGCCCCGGGTGCTGACGGGGGAATCGTCGCCGGGGTCGGGAAGCGCTGGAGTGCCCGGTCAGGGTAGCGAGGGCTGGAGGGCGCGACAAGCTCTTGACGGCATGCGATATCGCATCCGCGCTATCGCTCCCCACGGTTCGCAGGCGAACCGCGGGCCCCGCCTGACCCTGCTTTCGCAGCCGGGTGCAGCGACCGTTCAGGCGATTCAGGCGATTGCGGTGTCTGCGGTCACAGCTGCCGGGTTTTCCAGGCACTCGCGCACCGGGGCGAAGCTGCGCCGGTGCTCCATGCAGGGGCCGTGCTCGCGCAGGGCGGCCAGATGGTCCGGGGTGCCGTAGCCCTTGTGCTGCTCGAAGCCGTACTGCGGGTGGCGGGCATGCACGTCCTGCATGTAGCGGTCGCGCGAGACCTTGGCCAGGATCGAGGCGGCCATGATCGCGCGGTCGATGCCATCACCGCCGACCAGCGCCTGCGCCGGCAGTACCAGGCCCTTGGGCACCACGTTGCCGTCGATGCGGGCGAAGCCGGCCACGTGGGCGACCGCTGCAACGACGTCACGCATGCCCTGCAGGGTGGCCTGGTAGATGTTCAGGCGGTCGATGGTGTCCACGTCCACCAGCACCACGTGCCAGGCCAGGGCACGTTCGATGATGCGGTCATGCAGTTGCTCGCGGCGGGCTGCGGTGAGTTGCTTGGAATCGTCCAGCCCGTTGATGCGTGGCCGTGCCGGGTCGAACACCACCGCCGCCACCGCGACCGGTCCGGCCAGCGGACCGCGGCCGGCTTCGTCGACGCCGGCGACCAGACGCTCCGGCTCGACCACGGCAGCACCGTCGAACAGGGCCAGGCTGGCCGCTGCGGCGTGGCGGCGGCTCATGCCTGGGCCTGGTCGCGCATCAACAGCTCGCCCACAGCGTCGGCCGCGCGGGCCGAGGCATTGCGGCGCAGTCGTTGATGCAGGCGGGCATAGGTGTCCTGCAGGTCGGTCACCCGCTGCGGGTGGTCGAACCATTGCTGGATGGCCGCCGCCAGCTTGTCCGGCGTGCAGTCGTGCTGCATCAGTTCCGGTGCCAGGTCCTGGCCCGCCAGGATGTTGGGCAGGGCAAAGCGGTCGACCTTGATCAGGCCCAGCGCCTTGACCAGGCGGTAGGTCAGCTCGTTGACGCGGTAACCGACCACCATCGGCCGCTTGACCAGCATCGCCTCCAGCGTCGCGGTGCCCGAGGCCAGCACCACCACATCGGCGGCGATCATCGCGTTTCGCGCCTCACCGTCGAGTACATGCGAGAAGGCTACCGGCAGCGCCGAGCGTGACAGCTGTTCTTCGATCAGGCGCTTGCAGGCCGGGTTGGCGGCAGGCACTACCACGTGCAGGCCGGGGATGCGCTCGGAGACCTGCCAGGCGGCCTCGAAGAACGGTTCACCGAGGCGCGAGATTTCGCCCAGGCGGCTGCCTGGCAGCACCGCCAGCACCTTGGCCGAGGTCGGCAGGCCAAGCGCGGCGCGCGCTTCCTCGCGGTTGCCCTGCAGGGGGATGTCATCGGCCATCGGATGGCCAACGAAGCGCGCGTCGATGCCGTGCCTGGCATAGATCGGGGGTTCCATCGGGAACAGGCACAGCACCAGGTCGGCGCTGCTGCCGATCTTCTCGGCGCGCTTCTCGCGCCAGGCCCAGACCGAGGGGCTGACGTAGTGCACGGTGCGCACGCCGCGCTGCTTCAGCCAGCGTTCGATGCCCAGGTTGAAGTCGGGCGCGTCGATGCCGATGAACACGTCCGGTTGCCATTCCAGTGCACGCTGGCGGAACGCGGAACGCAGTTTCAGCAGGCGTGGCAGGTGGCGCAGCACTTCGGTCAGGCCCATCACCGCCAGCTCGCTGGCATCGTGCCAGGTCAGGCAGCCGGCGCTGCGCATGGCATCGCCACCGATGCCGGCGAATTCGGCATTCGGAAAGCGTGCCTTCAGCTCGCGCACCAGGCCCGCGCCCAGCAGATCACCGGAGGCCTCACCGGCCACCAGAGCGATCCGCAACGGGCGCTCGCTGAGCACCCGCTGCGCGGGGACGCTGCCGGCCATCGAGGCCAGCGGAATCACGGCGGCGCCGGCCGGCGCCTGGCCGGTCGTGCTGCTCATCGCAGCAAGGGCCTCTCAGCGTGCTCGATGAAGTCCAGCATGGCCTTCACGTCATCGCTGTCGCGTGCCTGTTCGGTCAGCTGCACCTTGGCTTCGGCCAGCGGCAGGCCCGCCACGTACAGGGTGCGGTAGGCGCGCTTGATGGCGGAGATGCGCTCGGCGTCGAAGCCACGACGCTTCAGCCCTTCGCTGTTGATGCCGCGCGGGCGGCCCAGCGAATCGGTGCCGACCATGGTGAACGGCGGAACGTCGCCGTTGGTCAGCGCGCCCATGCCGAGGAAGGCGTGGGCACCGATGCGGCAGAACTGGTGGGCACCAGCGAAGCCGCTGATGATCACGTAGTCGCCCACGGTCACGTGGCCGGCCAGGGTGGTGTTGTTGGAGAACACGCAGAAGTTGCCGACATGGCAGTCGTGCGCCACGTGCGTGTAGGCCAGCATCCAGTTGTCGTTGCCGATCGTGGTGATGCCGCCGCCGCCGCCGGTGCCACGGTTCAGGGTGACGAACTCGCGGAACACGTTGCGGTCGCCGATCACCAGTTCGGTGCGCTCGCCGGCAAACTTCTTGTCCTGCGGCTCGCCACCGATCGCGGCGTGGCCGATGAAGCGGTTGTCACGGCCGATCCTGGTCGGGCCGTGGATGCTGCAATGGGGGCCGACCACTGTGCCGGCGCCGATTTCCACATCGGCACCGATCAGGGTGAACGCGCCGACCTGGACGTCGTCGGCCAGGCGCGCGGCCGGATCGATGACGGCAGTCGGGTGGATCCGTGGTGCGTTGTCAGTCATTGCTGCCTCCCGTGGATCAGCCCTTGGCACCGGCGCACATGACCTCGGCCGAGGCAACGACTTCACCGTTGACCTTGGCCTCGCCGTAGTACCAGCCCATGTTGCGGATCAGGCGCTTCATCTGCACATCCAGCATCAGCACGTCGCCGGGCACGACCTGCTTGTTGAAGCGGGCGTTTTCCACCTTGACCATGTAGAACAGCTTGGACTGCGCATCGCGGCCAAGCGTCAGCTGGGTCATCACGCCACCGGCCTGGGCCAGCGCTTCGATGATCAGCACGCCGGGCATGATCGGGCGGCCCGGGAAGTGACCCTGGAAGAACGGCTCGTTGATGCTGACGTTCTTCTGCGCCAGGATGCGCTTGGCATCGATGTCGAGCTCAAGCACCCGGTCCACCAGCAGGAACGGGTAGCGGTGCGGGAGCAGTTCCTGGATCTGGCAGACGTCGATCGGAAGCTGCAGCGTGTCGTTCATTCTTTCTCCTTGCCAGCAGCCAGGACGCGGCGAGCCAATGCGTCCAGCTGCTTGAAGCGCGCGGCGTTCTTGCGCCACGTGCGGTTGTCGGTCAACGGGGTGCCGGACGAGTACTCGCCCGGCTCATGGATGGAATTGCGGACCACCGACTTGCCGGTGATCACGACCTTGTCGCAGATCTCGAGGTGGCCGACCACGCCGACGTGGCCACCGAGCAGGCAGTAGCGGCCGATCCTGGCGCTGCCGGCGATGCCGGTGCAGCCGGCGATGGCCGAGTGCGCACCGATCTGCACGTTGTGCGCGATCTGTACCAGGTTGTCCAGGCGCACGTCTTCGTCCAGCACGGTGTCTTCCAGTGCACCACGGTCGACGCAGGTGTTGGCGCCGATTTCGCAATCGTCGCCGATGCGTACGCCGCCGAGCTGCGGCACCTTGATCCACTTGCCGGCGTCCATCGCCAGGCCGAAGCCATCGGCACCGAGCACGGCACCGGGGTGCACGCGCACGCGCTTGCCGAGCTTGACCCGGGTGACCAGGGTGACCCGGGCGATCAGTTCGCAGCCGCTGTCCAGGCTGCAGTCTTCGCCGATCACGCTGCCGGTGCCGATGATGCAGTTCTCGCCGACCACGCTGCGCGCGCCGATGGAGACGAAGGGGCCGATGTGGGCGCTGGCGGCGACCTGGGCGCTGGGATCGATGACGGCGCTGGGGTGGATGCCCGGTGGGCGCGTGGGCGCAATGTCGAACAGCGCGGCGATCTTGGCGAAGGTGGTGTACGGGTCCTTGGCCACGAGCGCGGCGCCGGGGGCGGCCTCGGCGTCGTCGGCGCGCAGCACGACCAGCGAGGCCTGGCTGTCGGCCAGCTGGGCGCGGTAGCGTGGATTGGCGAGGAAGGTCAGCTGGCCAGGACCGGCGTGGGCGAGGGTGGCCACGCCGTGGATGGCGGTGGCGGGGTCGCCATGGACCTGCAGGCCGAACTGCTCGGCGAGTTGCTGGGCGGTGTAGGTGGGAGTATTCACGGCGGGAGTTTAACGTGTGACGCCATTGCGGTCATGCGGGGGGCATATGCAGCCAACGGCAGGGCCCCTCGCGGCCGGCAGAGCCAGTGTCATGGGCTGGGTCGGACGGGGCGGGACTGCGGGGGGCGGCGCAAGTACGTCCATGTAGCCTTGGTCGCCGCATCCATGCGGCTCACACCCCCGCAGCCCCACCCCGTCCGACCTCCGACGGCCTGGCGCGAGTGCCAGCCACGGAAAAACAGAAAAAATCAAAAGCGGGGTGCGCGCTTCCCGCATCCGGACTAAACGAAAACGCCGGGCAATGCCCGGCGCTTCGCACCCCGTCTGGTGGAGAGCCCCCCTTCTGTTAAGAGGGGCGCGCCAATGGCGCGGGGGATAGGAGGTAGGTCGGGACCCGCTGCTTGCGCAGCAAGCCGCGGCGCACCTTCGGTGGTCAGTTCTTAGAACTGACCGCCGAAGGTAAATTGCAGACGTTCGATCTTGTCGCCGTCTTCCTTCTTCAGCGGGAAGGCGTAGCTGATCGAGATCGGACCGACCGGGGCGCGCCACAGCAGGGCCACACCGGTGGAGACGCGCAGTTCGTTGGCCTTGAAGTTCTTGGTGCCGTTGTAGACGTTACCGAAGTCGACGAAGGCCGACACGCGGGCCGATGGGCTGTCGAACAGGCGCGGGAAATAGGCTTCAACCGAACCGACGGTCTTCAGCGAACCACCCAGCGGCTGGCCTTCCGGGTAACCCTGGGTCACTTCGCGCGGACCGAGGGTGTTGTCCTCGAAGCCACGTACCGAGTTGGTACCGCCGGCGTAGAAGTTCTCGAAGAACGGCAGGCCGCTGGCGGTGACGGTACGGGTTTTGCCGTCGGCGTCGGTGATCGTGCGGGTGTAGTCCTTGCCGTAGGCATCGCCGTAGCCCACTTCGGCGCGGGTGTTGATCACCAGCGACGGCATGATCGGCCAGTACTTGCTGATCTGGTAGTTCAGCTTGTAGTACTCGATGGTCGAGCCCGGCAGCGTGGTTTCCAGGCCGACGCGCTGGTAGGTGCCGCGGGTCGGCATGAAGTAATCGTTGCGCGAGTCGCGCGCCCAGCCCAGCTCGGTACGCCAGGCATGGAAGGTGCGCGAACCGACCGCATCGATGTAATCGATGATCGAGGCCGGGGTCGAGCCACGGTAGGTCGTGATCTGGTTGCTGTCGATGCCGAACATCAGCGAGACGGTGTCGGTCTCGGTCAGCGGCACGCCGAACACCACCTGCGCAGAACCATTGGTGCTGTTGTACTGCGCGGTGTTGAAGTCGGAGTAGTCCAGTTCACGCCAGGACAGGTTGTAGCCCAGCGAAACGCCGTCGTCGGTGAAGTACGGGTTGGTGTAGCTGAAGCCGTAGCGCTGCAGGTAGCTGCTGCGCGAGGCTTCGACCGACACGCGGTTGCCGCCGCCGAGGAAGTTGTTCTGCGACAGCTGCACCGAGGTGGTCATGCCGTAGGACTGCGAATAGCCCAGGCCGAACACGAAGCTGCCGGAGGTGGTTTCCTTGACGTTGTAGACGACGTCGACCTGGTCGTTGCTGCCGCTGACGGCCGGGGTCTCGACGTCCACCGACTCGAAGTAGCCCAGGCGCTGCAGGCGGATCTTGGAGCGGTCGATCGCGGCCTGCGAGTACCAGCTGTTCTCGAACTGGCGCATTTCGCGACGCATCACTTCGTCGGAGGTGCGGGTATTGCCACGGAACAGGATGCGGCGCACCGACACGCGCGGGCCGGGCACGACCTGCATGTTGATCCCTACCGTCTGTTCGGCACGGTTGGTGGTCGGGATCGGGTTCACCTTGGCGAACGCGTAGCCGATGTTGGACAGCGAGTTGGTGATGGTGTCCGAGCTGAATTCCAGCAGGGCACGCGAGAACGTGTCGCCCGGCTTCTGGATCACCATGCGCTCGACGTCCTCCTGCGGAAGGATGGTGTCGCCGCTGACCTTGATCTCGGAGATCTTGTACTGCGCACCCTCGGTCACGCCCGCGGTGAGGAACATGTCGCGCTTGTCGGGGCTGATCGAGACCTGGGTGGAATCGATGCTGAAGTCGACGTAGCCGCGGTCCAGGTACCACGAGTTGAGCTTTTCCAGGTCGCCGGACAGCTTTTCCTTGGAGTACTGGTCGTCACGGCGGTACCACGACGCCCAGTTGTGCTCCTTGGACTCCCAGGTCTCCAGGATGTCCTTGCTCTCGAACTTCTCGGTGCCGACCAGGTTGACGTGGCGGATCTTGGCCGCCTTGCCTTCCTTGATGGCGATCGCGATGTCCACGCGGTTGCGGTCCAGCGGGCTCACGGTCGGGGTGATCTCGACGGTGTACTTGCCGCGGTCGTTGTACTGGCGGCGCAGTTCCTGGGTCACGCGGTCCAGGCTCAGGCGGTCGAAGGTGCCACCCTCGGTCAGGCCGATGTCGGACAGACCCTTGAGCAGCTGCTCGGACTTGATGTCCTTGTTGCCGGTCACGGTCAGCTTGTTGATCGCCGGGCGTTCCTTGACGGTCACCACCAGGATGCTGCCCTGGCGGTCCAGCTGCACGTCTTCGAAGAAGCCGGTCTTGTACAGCGCGCGGATGGTCTCGCCGACCTTGTTGTCGGTGATCGTCTCGCCCCGTTCCACCGGCAGGTAGGTGAACACCGTGCCCGAGCTGATGCGCTGCAGGCCATCGACGCGGATGTCGCTGACAGTGAAGGGCTCGGCTGCCTGGGCCAGGGCGGGAGCGCCGGTGACGGCGGCGAGGGCGAGGGCCAGCAGGCGGCGATTGGGGAGTCGCGTCATGTCACGTCCGGTAGGAAGGTCGATTTCATTGGTGCGGGATGCCGACGCTGTAGACGGCAACAACGTGGAAAAGTTCATCGCGGGACCAGGCCGAGGATGTCGTTGTAGAACGCCAACCCCATCAGCCCGGCCAGCAACGCCAGGCCGATGTATTGGCCGGCGGCGATGGCACGCTCGCTCAGCGGGCTGCCCTTGACCAACTCGATAAGGTAATACAGCAGGTGCCCGCCGTCCAAGATCGGGATCGGCAACAGGTTGATGATGCACAGGCTGAGTGACAGCAGGGCAAGGAACTGCAGGAACCAGTCGAGGCCGCGTTTGGCCGAGACATTGGCCACGCGGGCGATGGTGACCGGCCCGGAAACGTTCTGCAGCGAGGCTTTGCCGGTGACGATGCGGGCCATCATGCCCAGCGAATCGGCGGCAAGCCGGCCGGTTTCACGTACGGCGACGGTCACTGCATCCAGCGGCCCATAGCGCAGCAGGGTGTCGTAGGAGGGGCTGTAGGTGGTGGGGAAGCCGACGCCGATCTGCCAGACCGGGTTGCCCTTGCCATCCTTGCCCTGGCGGGGCGTGACTTCCAGTGCAAGGCGTTCACCGCCTCGCAGGACCTCGATCATGCCGGGGCCTCCGGCACGGCCGAGGGCCTGGATCTCGCCGATCACCTGGTCGACGCTGTCGATGCGCTGGCCGTCGATCGCCACGATCAGGTCGCCCGGCTGCAGCAGCCCGGTGACCACCGAATCGGCGGTGAGCGAGTCGACCAGTGCCGGCTGCAGCCACGACTGCCAATACAGGCCGGCCAGGATCGGTACCCGTCGTTCATCGAAGCCGGCGGGCAGCTGCGACAGCGGCAGGGTGCGCACGCGCACCTGGTCCGCAGGGTCGAGTACCTCAAGCGTGACGTCGCGGCGATCCATCGCGGCGGCGGTCAGCGCCATGCTGGCCTCGCCCAGGGTGGCGACCTGGCGCTCATCCACCCGCAGAACGCGGTCACCGCTGAGCAGTCCGGCGCTGGCGGCGATGCCGTCAACCCGGCCGATCGTCGGCGAGTAGTCCTGCTTGCCGATCACGAACATCGCCCACAGCAGCAGGATGCACAGCAGCAGATTGGCGATCGGCCCTGCAGCAACAATGGCGATGCGCTGCCACACGGTCTTGTGGTTGAAGGCCTGGCCGCGCTCGTGGGGATGGACCTCGACCTCACGTTCGTCGAGGAACTTCACGTAGCCACCCAGCGGGATGGCGGCAATGGCGAACTCGGTGCCGTGCCTGTCGCGGCGCGACCACAGCGGACGGCCGAAGCCGACCGAGAAGCGCAGGATCTTGACCCCACAGAGGCGGCCGACCCAGTAATGCCCGAACTCGTGGAACGTGACCAGCAGCCCGAGGCTGACAATCATCCACCAGACCGATCCGAGGAAGTCAGTCATGCAGGCTCACAGTGGCGGGCAGGGGCGGCGGCGTCATGCTGGGCGAGGCGGTCGTTCAGGCGGCGTCGATGGCGTTCAGGGTGAGCTGGCGTGCCCGCTGGTCGGCGGACAACAGGACCTCCAGTGTATCGGCTGGCTGGGTCGGCAGTGTTGAAAGAGCGTTAGCAACCAGCTCCGGGATGGTCAGGAAACCGATCCGGCCCTGAAGAAATGCTGAAACCGCCTCTTCATTGGCGGCGTTCAGCACCGCCGGGGCAGTACCGCCGGCCTGCATGGCCTGCCAGGCCAGCGCCAGGCAGGGGAAGGCGTCGGTGTCAGGCGCCTCGAAATCCAGCCGGCCCTGCGCCAGCAGGTCCAGCCCGGCCACGCCCGATTCGATGCGCTGCGGCCAGCCCAGGCCGACCGCCAGGGTGGTGCGCATGTCCGGCAGGCCCATCTGGGCCAGGGTCGAGCCGTCGACGAACTCGACCAGCGAATGGACCAGGCTCTGCGGGTGCACCAGCACCTCGATGCGCTCGCCGGGCACCGAGAACAGATGGTGCGCCTCGATGACTTCCAGGCCCTTGTTCATCAACGTCGCCGAATCGACCGAGATCTTCGGGCCCATCGACCACTTCGGGTGAGCCACGGCCTGGGCCGGGGTGACCTCGGCCAGCTCGGCGCGGCTGCGGCCGCGGAACGGGCCGCCCGACGCGGTCAGCAGGATCCGGCGCACGCCGGCGCCGTCGATGCTGGCGTCGCGCGAACGCAGGCACTGGAAGATCGCGCTGTGCTCGCTGTCGATCGGAATGATCTCGGCGCCGGCGCGCTCGGCGGTGCGGGTCAGCAGCTCGCCGGCCAGTACCAGCGATTCCTTGTTGGCCAGCAGGATGCGCTTGCCGGCCGCAGCGGCGGCGAGGGTCGAGGACAGCCCTGCAGCACCGACAATGGCCGCGACGACCATGTCGCAGGCATCGCTTGCTGCCAGCTGGTCCAGTGCGGCATGACCGGCGTGGGCCTCGGTCGACAGCCCGGCATCGCGCAGGCCGTCGCGCAGTTCGGTGAACAGCGCTTCGTCGGCGATGACCGCGTGCGCGGGCTTGTGCTGGCGGCACAGGGCCAGCAGTGCCTGCACCTGGCGGCCGGCGGCCAGCACCGTGGCCTGGTAGCGCTGCGGGTGGCGGGCGATGACGTCCAGCGTGGAGGCACCGATCGAGCCGGTGGCGCCGTATACGGCGACCCGGCGCAGGTCTGCGACAGCATTCATGGTCAGAACCCGAAGATTTCCTTGCCCAGCGCGAACACCGGCACGGCGGCGAGGACGCCGTCGACGCGGTCGAGCACGCCACCATGGCCCGGAATCAGGTTGCCCGAGTCCTTGGCACCGGCGTGGCGCTTGATCAGGCTTTCGAACAGGTCACCCAGCACCGACGCGAATACGGCCACCACCGAGGTGATCAGCAGGCCCGGCAGGTGCGCGATGTCGATGCCGGCCAGCCAGCCCAGTCCGAGGGCCACGGCGACACCGGCCAGCAGGCCGCCGAACAGGCCTTCCCAGGTCTTGTTGGGGCTGATCCGCGGCGCCAGCTTGTGCTTGCCGAAGTGACGGCCGGCGAAATAGGCGCCCGAATCGGCTGCCCAGACCAGTGCCAGTGCCGCCAGCAGCCACAGGTGGCCCTGCTTGCCTGGCGGGTCACCGCCAGCGTGGATCAGTACCAGCGCTGCCCAGGCAGGAACGATGGCCAGGGTGCCGGCCAGCATCTTCACGATCCGGGAGGGGGCCGTCGGCTGGGCGCCAAAGTTGAAGAAGCGCAGCCAGGCCAGCGCCGCCAGCCACCAGGCAACACCTGCCAGTGTGGTGATCTGGAACAGCACCAGCGTGCTGCCATCGGCCCACACCAGCAGCACCATCAGCAGCAGGTTCAGCACCAGCAGCACGGTGCGCGCGAGGGTGTCTTCGATGCCGGCCAGCTTCAGCCATTCCCACAGGCCGATCAGCAGCACGGCGGCGGCGGCGGCGGCCAGCCATTGCGTCGGCAGCAGCAGGATCGCGGCAATGGCGAGCGGCGCCATGATCAGCGCGGCGAGGACTCGGGTCTTGGTCATGGGCTGGAGGTCTCGGTGGCCAGTGCGGCGATCTGGGCGCTGGTCAGGCCGAAACGACGCTCGCGGCTGCCATAGGCATCCAGCGCCTGCTGCAGCAGGGCGGCATCGAAGTCCGGCCACAGCGCCTCGGTGAACCACAGCTCGGTGTAGGCCAGTTGCCACAGCAGGAAGTTGCTGATGCGGGTGTCGCCACCGGTGCGGATGAACAGATCCGGCGGCGGCAGGTCGGCCAGGGCGACCTGGCTGCCCAGCAGCGATTCGTCGATCTGTTCGGGCAGCAGGCGTCCTGCGGCGACTTCAGCGGCCAGCGCGCGCGCGGCACGGGCGATGTCCTGGCGACCGCCGTAGCTGGCGGCGATCGACAGGGTCAGGGTGGTGTTGTCGGCGGTCCGCTGCTCGGCCAGCTGCATGCGGCTGACCAGTCCGGCACCAAAGCGCTCGCGTTCGCCGATGAAGCGTACGCGCACGCCGCGTCGGTGCAGTTCGTCCACTTCGCGGTCGAGCGCGCCGAGGAACAGCTTCATCAGGGCGTCGACTTCTTCCTGCGGCCGGCCCCAGTTCTCGCTGGAAAACGCGAACAGGGTCAGCGCCGGAATGCCCAGTTCAAGGCAGCGCTCGATGGTGCGGTTGACCGCGCGCGCGCCGGCACGATGGCCGATCACGCGCGGGCGGCGGCGCTGCTGTGCCCAGCGCCCGTTGCCATCCATGATGATGGCGACGTGGCGGGGCAGGGTGGCCGGCAACGGAGGCGGGACTGAAGGCATCGACTTCAGACCGACAGCAGTTCTTTTTCCTTGTCGGCAACGACCTTGTCGACGTCCTTGATGTTGGTGTCGGTCAACTTCTGGATGTCGTCCTCACCGCGCTTCTTCTCGTCCTCGCTGATCGCCTTGTCCTTGACCAGCTTGGCGATTTCCTTGTTCGCGTCCTGACGGATGTTGCGGATCGCGATCTTGGCGCCTTCGCCTTCCTTCTGCACCTGCTTGACCAGCTCCTTGCGGCGCTCTTCGGTCGGCGGCGGCATGTTGATGCGGATCGCGGTGCCCAGCGTGTTCGGGGTGAACTCGGCGTTGTAGAGACCCTTCTCGATCTCCTTGATCATGCCCTTGTCGAACGGGGTGACCAGCAGCGAGTGCGCATCGGCGTTGGAGATCGAGGCAACCTGGTTCAGCGGGGTGCTGGCGTTGCCGTAGGCATTGACCGTCACGCGGTCCAGCAGGGCCGGCGTGGCACGCCCGGTCCGGATGGAGGTGAGGGTGTGCTTCAGAGCGTCGATGCTCTTGGCCATGCGCGTCTGCGCGTTGTTCTTGATGTCGTTGAGCATCGCCCGGTCCTGGATGTATCTGGAATCGGGCGATTATAGGCGAATACGGGACGCTGCCGGGCCTGAATCGGCCCGGTTGTCGCCGCGCGCTCAGGCTCAGGCCGGATCGCGGCCCTGGACCAGGGTGCCGATGTTCTCGCCGTTGAGGATCTTCAGCAGCTCGCCCGGCTGGCCCATGTCGAACACGCGCATCGGCAGGTCGCTGTCGCGGGCCAGTGCGAAGGCGGCGGTATCCATCACTTCCAGGCCGCGGCGGATCACTTCGTCATAGCTCAGGCTGTCGAAGCGGACCGCATCGCTGTGCTTGTTCGGGTCCTTGTCGTACACGCCATCGACCTTGGTGGCCTTCAGCAGCAGGTCGGCACCGATCTCGATCGCGCGCAGGGCGGCGCCGGAGTCGGTGGTGAAGAACGGGCTGCCGACGCCGGCGGCGAAGATCACCAGGCGGCCCTTTTCCAGGTGGCGGATGGCGCGGCGGCGGATGTAGTCCTCGCACACGTCGTTGATCTTGATCGCGCTCATCACGCGCGCCTTGGCGCCCAGCTTCTCCAGGGCGTCCTGCATGGCCAGTGCGTTGATGACCGTGGCCAGCATGCCCATCTGGTCGCCGGTGACCCGGTCCATGCCGCCTGCGGCAAGGCCGGCGCCGCGGAAGATGTTGCCGCCGCCGATCACCAGGGCCACTTCGGCACCGGCCTGCTGGGCTTCGATGACCTCACGGGCCAGGCGGTTGATGATCTTCGGGTCGATGCCGTAGTCCTCATCTCCCATCAGCGCCTCCCCGGACAGTTTCAGAAGGATGCGGCGATAGGCGAGCTTGGACATGGGGACCTCGGGTGCGTGGAAATCGCGGGCGATTCTACGCGCATGCGGCGTCGGGCCATAGTGTTTTGTGCACTGCGGCGTAAAATCCTGGCGTTCGCCCCGGTCATCCGGGGCTTCCGGTTCAGCCCAGCTCGGCGCCCGCGGTCGCTGACAGCTCGTCGTGGCCGAGGGCGCCGGGGGAGCGCGCGATCACCCGGTTGCGGCCGAGGTTCTTGGAGCGGTACAGCACGTCGTCGGCGGCGCGCAGCAGGTCCTGCACGTCGGCGAAGCGTTCGTAGCCGCCCTGGGTGGCCACGCCGGCGGAGAAGGTGACGAACAGCGGGCCGCCTTCCAGTTCGGCCATCGGCGTGGCAACGATGTTGGCCAGTACCCGGCGGATCACGTCCAGTGCTACCGTTTCGCTGGTGTTGGGCAGCAGCGCGACGAACTCCTCGCCGCCGAAGCGGGCCACGGTGTCGCTGTGGCGCAGCTGGCCCTGCAGTTTGCCGGCAAAGGCCCGCAGCACCTCGTCGCCGGTCAGGTGGCCATGGGCGTCGTTGATCTTCTTGAAGTCGTCCAGGTCGATGAAGGCCACCGACAGCGGCCAGCCCTGGCGACCGGCGCGCAGGAATTCCTGCTCCAGCACGGCTTCCAGCTGGCGCCGGTTGAGCACGCCGGTGAGGGCATCTCGATGGGCCTGGTCGGCCAGGCGCTTGGCCCGGGCTTCGAATTCGTCAGCGCGGCGACGGGCCTGGTCGGCATCCTGCAGTTCGCGCAGGTTGCGCAGGGTGGCCAGCTCCTGCGCGTGGTCGATCAGCTCGCGCACCCGCGAGGGGGAATTCAGGCCGGCCTCGAACAGGCTGGCGATGTCCGGCAGGGCCTCGCTGATGCGGGTCAGGACCTGGTCGAAACGGGCGCTGTCCAGTTCAAGGCGGTCATGCACCTGCTGCAGGGCGCGCTCGCGGGCGGCATCGGCGTCATCGTCCAGCCAGATGTCGGCCACGGCACCGGACAGCTGCACGCAGGCCTGGAACGGCGATTCCGCGGCGTCCAGGTCTTCGCTGTGGCTGATGCTCTCCACCAGGTAGCGCGGCAGGCCCCACTGCTCGGCCACCCAGGCGCCGACCTCGGCGTGGCTGCAGCCCAGTTCGTCGCGCTCGCGCGCGACCAGGTCGATGTTGTCGCGTGCTTCGCGCAGCAGCGGCAGGTAGCGCTCCGATTCGGCCTGGGCCAGGCACAGTACGCCCAGGTCCTGCAGCAGGCCGGCCAGCATCAGTTCTTCCAGCCGGCGCAGGCCGCGTGCCTGGCCCAGCTGGCTGGCGGCCAGCGCGCTGAGGATGCTGCGCTTCCAGGCGCGTTGGCGCAGGTCGTGGTCGGCGCCGGTGCCGCCGGTCAGTCCCTGGGTGACGGTGAAGCCGAGGGCCAGGCTGATCGTGGCATTCAGGCCGAGCATGGTCAGTGCCTGGCCAAGGTTCTCGATCCGGCGGCGGCTGGCGTACAGCGGCGAATTGGCGATGCGCAGCATGCGAGCGCTCAGCGCCATGTCGATGGCGATGATGTCGGCGGCGGTGGCGATATCCGCTTCCGGGTCCTGTGCCAGTTCGATGATGCGCAGGGCAATACCGGGTGGCGAGGGCAGGTTGCGGCAGAGCGCCAGGGCAGCTGTCAGCTCGGGAGGCATGTCGGGTCGTTCAATTCCATTGGGACAAGAATACCTAGGAATGCATCACAGTCCGCGATTTTCGTTCCTGCTAAATGACTGTTGATTCCCTGTGCCGAGTATCGGCTTGATTCGCGCGCAACGCAAAGGTGCCGCTGTGCGCACCCCACAGGGCCGCCGGCATAAAAAAAGAGCCGCGGTCTCCCGCGGCTCCTTCTGGTTGCTTCACAGCCGGAAGGCTGGAATCAGACCTGCATCGCCTTGGCAACTTCGGCGGCGTAGTCTTCCACCACCTTCTCGATGCCTTCGCCGACGATCAGCAGCTTGAAGCCAGCAACATCGGCGCCAGCGGCCTTGACCACCTGCTCGACGGTGGTGTCGCCCAGCACGTAGGTCTGGCCGTACAGGGTCACGTCGCTGACGATCTTGTTGATCTTGCCGCTGATGATCTTTTCCAGGATGTCGGCCGGCTTGGCCTTGTCCTTTTCGGACATCTTGGCCAGCTCGATTTCCTTTTCCTTCTCGACGAAGTCGGCCGGAACGTCCGCAGCCTTGTTGTGCGGCGGCTTCAGCGCAGCCACGTGCATGGCCAGGCCACGGGCCAGCTCGACGTCGCCGCCGATCAGATCGACCAGAACGCCGACCTTGCCGTTGGTGTGGACATACGCACCGATGTTGCCGGTGGTGTCGACATTCACCATGCGACGGATCTGGATGTTCTCACCCAGGGTCTGCACGGCGGTGGCGCGGGCTTCTTCAACGGTGCGGCCATCGGCCAGCTTGGCAGCCTTCACGGCTTCGACGTCGGTGGCGCCCGATGCCAGGGCGGCAGCGGCAACGGCATTGACGAAGGACTTGAAGTTGTCATCGTTGGCGACGAAGTCGGTTTCCGAGTTGACTTCGACCAGCACGGCCTTGCCGCCATCCTGGGCCAGGCCCAGACGGCCTTCGGCGGCCACGCGGTCAGCCTTCTTGTCGGCCTTGGCGGCGCCGGACTTGCGCATGGCTTCAGCAGCAGCGTCGATGTCGCCGTTGGCTTCGGTGAGCGCCTTCTTGCATTCCATCATGCCGGCGCCGGTGCGCTCGCGCAGTTCCTTGACCAGGGAAGCAGTGATTTCCACGGGATTACCTCACGAAAGAAAGGGGTTGGGCCGGCATGGTGGCCGGCCCGTGTGACACGGTCCTGTCACGCGCCAAAGGCTGCGCGCAGGGAGGGTGGACGCCGGGCGTCCACCCCGGGCCTGGATCAGGCCTGGGCGTCGTCGCCCTTCTTGGCAGCCTTCTTGGCCGGAGCGCGGCGGGCCGGCTTCTCTTCGCCTTCAGCAGCGGCTTCAGCGAACTCTTCCTCACGCACCGAAGCAGCGTGCGGAGCAGCAGCCTTGCCTTCCAGCACGGCGTCGGCAGCGGCGCGGGCGTACAGCTGCACAGCGCGGATGGCGTCGTCGTTGCCCGGGATGGCGTAGTCCACCAGTTCCGGGTTGTAGTTGGTGTCGACCACGGCGATGACCGGGATGCCCAGCTTCTTGGCTTCCTTGATCGCGATGTCTTCGTGGCCGATGTCGATCACGAAGATGGCGTCCGGCAGGCGGTTCATGTCCTTGATGCCGCCCAGCGAGGCTTCCAGCTTGTCGCGCTCGCGACGCAGGCCCAGCACTTCGTGCTTGACCAGCTTCTCGAAGGTGCCGTCGGTTTCACCGGCTTCCAGTTCCTTCAGGCGGGCAACCGACTGCTTGACGGTACGGAAGTTGGTCAGGGTGCCGCCCAGCCAGCGCTGGTTCATGAACGGCATGCCGCAACGCTCGGCTTCTTCCTTGATGGTTTCGCGGGCGCTGCGCTTGGTGCCCAGGAACAGGACGGTGCCGCGCTTCTGGGCAACCGACGAGATGAAGTTCATCGCATCGTTGAACAGCGGGACGGTCTTTTCCAGGTTGATGATGTGGATCTTGCCGCGGGCGCCGAAGATGTACGGAGCCATCTTGGGGTTCCAGTAGCGGGTCTGGTGGCCGAAGTGGACGCCGGCTTCCAGCATCTGACGCATGGTGACCTGGGGCATTGCAATACTCCTGATATGGAACCAGCGATTCCGCCCGCGGGGATAGGTATGCGGGACGCGTGGAAGCGCGATCGGTTCCGGGGTTGGGCTTCCCTGTTGCCTCCGTGGCCGAACTCCTTGCGGAGCACCCCGGCACGGATGGGGGCAGCAGGTGTGGATTCACCGGTGACGTCCGGTGTGGACGGGTTCCCGCGCACGCAGGCGGCAGGAATCCGGTCGATTATAGCCCGCTCGGTGCGCTGGCTGCAATTGCCGGGCCTGGAGCGACCAGATCGATCACGCGGCCATCCTGCAGCCGGGCCTGGAAATGACCGCCGGCGTAGCCATCAGCGCGGGCGGGCAGGGCCCAGCGGCGCTCATGGCCGGCCAGCAGATACCCGGCCAGGCCGGGCAGCAGCAGGGTGCGCTGACCGCCGCTGGTGATGTAGGCGAGATCGTTCAGGCGTGCGTGCAGGGTACCGGTGTTGCTCAGTCGCAGGAAGGTATGTGACTGGCCGGGTTCGATCCCTGCATGCAGCCGCGATTGGGCCATTGGCGTGGCGTGCCCGCGGAACAACGGCAGCGAATAGCGCTGCAGCCCTGGCGCAGTGGGGGCCAGGACGACCCGATAGGCCTGTTCGCCGACAGCGGATGCCGGCTGGCGTGGCAGCAGCCAGATGCGCTGTCGGACGCCGGGCGGGATGTCGAGCAGGGTGGGGCTGGCGAGCACCTGGTCGGTGGGACGCAGCATGTCCGCGTCGGTCTGCTGGTCCCACGCAAGGATCTGTACCCGGCCCTGCCAGCGGCCGGGACCGGGGTTGAAGAGCCAAAGTTCGCCCTGGCCACCTTCGGCGGGCAGCTGCAGTGTGGTCGGCAACAGGTCCAATGCCGCGGCAGGCAACGCCAGCAGCATCGCCAGCAGGGTCAGAAGTGCCCGCATCAGTAGATGACGGTCACGGCGGACGTCGTGTCTTCGTCGTCGGCGGGAGGCGCGAGCTCGCGGACCTGGGGCGGAAGTTGCGGTGTGTCGCTGCGCTGGTGGGGTGCGGGGCAGTGGGTGCTGCCGGGGTCATCGCGGCAGGCTTCGACCACGGTCAGGCGGATCTGCAGGTTGCTGGGGCCGGGTTCGGCCCACGCCAATGTGCTGGCGAACAGTATCGCCCCGATCAGAAATGCGCGAGCCACCTGGCAACCACCGTGCTGAAAGATCTCGCTGCGCGGTATCGGCTGGATCGGCCGAATCTGTAGCGTCGACTGTCAGTCGACTGCTCCTGGCACACGACTGCTCCTGGCACAGGAATGATGCGCGCATCCACGCATGACGTGGATCTGCCGAAACCCCGGTGGGTGTCGACCGTTGGTCGGCATGCAGGTCAATAGGTGATGGTCACCTGCACCACATCGTTGTAGATGCCGGCCGGGGGCTGGCCGGTGACCGGCGGCACCCGGCCATGGATCGTGAGTTGCTGCGCGCTGCCACTTCCGGTGCCGCCAACGGTATCGACGTTGAGGGTATTGCCCCAGCGCAGGCTGCGCGCGGCATCGCGGTACAGCTCGTAGGTGAGGTAGTAGGTGCTGCCGCCGATGGTGGTGGCCATGCGCCGCGTGCTGGTGGCGGTGGGATTGTTCTGGCCGTTGTTGAGGCTGACCTGGTAGGCCGTGTTCTTCAGGCAGGTCAGGGTCAGGGTGGCGGTCCGGTCGATGTTGGCGGGAATGCCGCCGGTGACGTTGCCGAAGTCCATGTTGGTGGTGACGTAGCTGCCGCACTGCGGCAGCACGTTGGCGGTGGCGGTGAAGCTGAAGGCGTTGCTGATGCTGTTGGTGCCGGTGGCGCCGCCGTTGCAGTTGGCGGGCACCGTGGCGTTGCCGAGCAGGACCTCGTTCCAGGCCCAGGTCAGCACCACGTTGGCGCCGTTGAAGGTGCTGCTGTAGGCGCCTGACGCCAGGATCTGATTGGCGGGGATCTGTGCGGACAGCTGCGTGGTCTGCGTGCCGCTGCCGCCGGTCAGGGGCACGTTGTAGGTCAGGGTCAGCTCCTGCGCCGGCGGCGAGCCGCGCGGGGTCAACCCGGTCACCTGGCTGAAGTTGGAGGTGTTGTAGAGCTGGAAGTTCATGCTGTCGCTGGTGCTGGTCTTCATCGTCCGCCAGCTGGAGCTGCTGCCGCCGCCGCTGCCGGCGCCGATGCCCACGCAGACCCGCACGCCGGTAGTGGCCAGCACGCTCAGCGCGGCAGTGGTGCAGGTCACGGTGATGTTGAGCGTGCCGGTGGTTGCACCGGGGGCATTGCTGTTGACGTTGCCAAACGGCAGCGTCGGGTCGGCGACGGCGGCGCACACCGCGACGGCGCGGGCCGGTGCCGCCGCCAGCAGGCCGGCGACCAGCAGCAGGCCGAGCAGCAACGTCCTCATGGCGCTACCTCCGGGATGCACGCCAGCGGTGCCGGCTTCGGCCGCGCGCCGGAAGCCACCACCTTGGGCACGTCCGGTACCTTCACCCTGCATTGCCCGCGGCTGGTGGTGATGTACAGCACGCTGCCGGCGGACACGTCTTCCAGGTACAGCAGCCCGTCATAGCCCACCAGCGCCTGTCGCCTGTCCGGCAGCTGCACCTCGCTGCCGACCTCCAGCGGTTGCCCGTCCATGCCGTGCAGGGTCAGGTTCAACGACGGCCGCGAACGCAGCGCGAAGGTCACGCGGGTGCCGGCGCGTTGGCGGGGTGTCACCCAGTCTTCGATGCGATCGGCGCGCATGTCCTCGGGCAGGTCCAGGGTGTCGATGGAGACGCGGTTGCGCTGCCAGGACAGCAGTGGGCTGACCAGCAGCAGGCCGCGATCATCGGTCACGCCGATCAGCCGGTTTTCCAGCCGCACCGGCACGCCGCCCAC
Organism: Stenotrophomonas sp. YJH_SMC_6; assembly: GCF_059371335.1. Taxonomy (NCBI): domain Bacteria; kingdom Pseudomonadati; phylum Pseudomonadota; class Gammaproteobacteria; order Lysobacterales; family Lysobacteraceae; genus Stenotrophomonas; species Stenotrophomonas sp. YJH_SMC_6. The sequence continues at coordinate 82,121 of NZ_JCAFUM010000006.1, forward strand.
GCCGTTGGTGCTGATGACTGCGAACGCGTCGGAGACTTCGCGGGTGGCGAAGGCATGCCCGCCCATCCACACCAGGCTGCCACTGGCGCTGGCGTAGGCATAGTTCAGGCCGCCCTGGCGCGAGGCGCCGAATGAGTAGCGACCGACGTCATTGAGGATGCCGACTTCGGCCAGGCCGCCATTGCCGTCCTCGCCATGGCGCACCTGCGCGCGCCAACCGACGCCGCCGGCGCTGCCGTCGCCGGGTACCGGCTGGGTCACGTCCGCTACCCAGCTCTGGCTGTCGCCGTTGCGCTGGCTGGAGAGGCTGGCCTGGCGGTTGTTGCCCAGGCTGGCGGTGACCGACAGGTAGATGCTGCGGTCATCGCTCTTGTCCAGGTTCTGGTTCACCGACAGGTAGGCCGACCACCGCTGGCTCCAGGTGCGTGACCAGAACAGGCTGGCGTAGCGGTTGTCGTCTCCGTCGGGATAGCGCAGGCGCAGGTAGCTGGCGCTGAGCGTGCCCAGCCGCAGCAGATCGGCGCCGACCGTGGCCTGTTCACTGATGCTCGGCGGCAGGTTGCCCTGCAGTGCGCCCAGGTCGCGGTAATCGCCATGGCTGCGCACGCTGCGCAGATTGAAATTGAGCCGGCGGTTGTTCCAGCTGTAGCCCAGTGCCCATTGCCCGCCCCGCAGGCCGTGATAGTCACTGTGCGCATAGGCGGCGTTGAACACGCCCGCGCCGCCGAGCAGCCACCAGCCGCCGATGCCGGCCTGGGCCAGGCCGCCGCCGCCTTCGGCATGTGCTTCGCCGGTAAAGGTGTCGCTGATACCGCCTCGCCAGCTGGCACTGGCCACGGTGCGATCGTCGTAGGCGAAGGAACGCTGGCCGAAATCCTCACGCAGGCGGCCAACGCCGGCCGACCAGTCCGACAGGCCCTTGGCCAGCAGCTGCTGGGTGCCGTAGAAACTGAAATCCAGCGTCTGCATGCGCCCGAATGCATCGGTCACCACCACCTGTGCGCTGCCGGTGCCGCTGATGCCGGGTTGCGCGGCCAGCTGGAACGGACCGACCGGCACCTGCCCGCTGTACTGGCGCAGGCCATCGACGTACAGCTCGACCGTGGACGGCACCACCGCCTGGCCGAGGAAGCTGGGCGTGGGGGTGAGTACGCGATACGGCTGCAGGCCGTAGTTGCGGCCGATCTGCAGGCCGCCCAAGCGCACCGGACGGGTCCAGTCGACGAAGCCGCTGTAGAAATCGCCGACCTCCAGCGTCATCGCCTTGCCGGGGAAATCCAGGCTCCAGCGCGTATCCAGACGCACGCTCTCACCGCGCCAGCGACGGTCGCCGGGCTGCTGGTAGCGCCGGCTGATCGCTGTGTTCTCGACGGTGCCGTTGCCGATCCCGAACAGGCGCAGCTCCGAGCTGAGGCTGAGGTTGCCGAGCATGTCGACCCGGCTGCCATACACGTCGTAGTTCAGCAGCAGGCCGGGCGAGGCGGTGCTGGCCGGTGCCCGGGTCTGTGGCTGGCTGAGCACGGTGGTCGGCAGGGTCAGCTGGTCCAGCGGCACGTCCAGGGCCAGGGTCTGCATATGCGCGTCGTAGCGCACAACGGCCCCGCTGATCTGGTCCAGATAGACCGGCGCATCGCCGCGGGCGCTGAAGCCGAGCTGGCGCAGCACTTCCGGACTGGCCTGCAGCCGGCCACGGGTTTCAGTGAATGGCAGCAGGCCGCGGGGCGTGCTGTTGAGCGAGACGTCCAGGTACAGGGTCTGGCTGGCGGTCAGGGGCGTGGGGGCGGGCAGGATCGCGTCGGCCGACACCCCGGAGACGTCCGCAGCCCCGGCGGCAGCCACGCCGGACACATCGGCGGCTTCGGTCGCCGCAGGAGCCAGGGCAGCAAACAGCGCGCCCATCAACGCCTCAGCGAGCCGGTGGCGGCGACAGCGGCGTCTGTTCCGACTCGCCATTGAGCTTGGCCGTGATCTGGTCGTTGTCGCGGTCGATGGCCGTGCGCTCGATCGGCCAGCGCATCACCTGCCCGGGCAGTACATAGCCCAGCAGGCCGGGGTGCACGATGCGCGGGCGCTGGACGCTGCCCAGCGCCAGGTCGGCGATCTGTGCATAGCTGTTGCCGGTGTTGGCCACCTCCACGCCGTTGCGTCCGTCCTGCAACCGGACCAGGCTGGCCTGCAGGCGCGGCGCCAGCTTGCCGCCAGACGGTTGCACGAACACCGGAATCGAATAGCGCAGCACGAACTGCATGCCGTTGGCGCGGGTCGCCAGATCAGGCACCTCGTCGACGATCAGCCGGTAGTACTGCTGTGCCGCAGGCGGTTCGTGGTTCGGGCGCATGACCCGTACCAGCTGCTGCTGGCCCGCGCCCAGTTCCTGCATCGGAGGGGTGGCCAGCAGTTCCTCGGTGGGCAGCAGTTGTTCCTGGCCATCCTGCTGTACCCAGCGGAAGACCCGCACCTGCAGCCTGACCGGCGAGGTGCCACTGTTGGTCAGCCACAGTTCGCCAGCGCGCTGGCGGGCCTCAAGCTGCAGGCTGGTGGGGGCGACCTGGAGGCTGGTGGCACCGGCAGGGGCTGCGGCCAGCAGGGAGAGGGCGAGCAGCGCCACGCCGGTGGCGCGCCACGGGCGGGGTCCGGCCATGCGGGCGTGCTCCATCAATAGGTGATCGTGGCGGTGACCGTATCCAGGTAGTTGCCGGTGGCCGGGTTGTTGGTGCTCAGGTTCAGGATCTGGCCGTAGACGATGTAGGGCACGGCCAGGCCAGTGCCGATGCCGGCCTGGGTGTTGGTGCCCGAGGTCGCACCCCAGACCAGGGTATGAGCGGCGTCCTGGTAGAGCTGGTAGCCAACGAAGTTGTTGGCGGTCACCGCGGCGTTGGTGTTCTTCATCCGGCGGGTGGTGACGTCGTTGGCGGTGCTGGCATTGGCGCCCGCGTTCAGCGAAATCGTGTACGGGGTCAGGGCCGAGCATTGGGCGGTCACCGTGCCCTGGCCCAGGGTGGGGGTCGCCGTGGTCGAGGCCGCCGTGCCGAAGTCAACGTTGGTGGCCGCCGCCGCCGTGATGGTGCAGGCCTTGGTGACCACCAGGGTCACGTTGAAGGTCGTGGTGTCGGCGGCCAGTGCGGGGCCGGCCAGCAACAGTCCGGTCAGGACCCAGGCGAGCGGTGAGCGGAACGTGGATCGCATGGACAACCTCCCTGACCCGAAGGTCTGTTGAACAAGGCGAAGGCGGCAGGTTCGGGCCGCTTTGACAACGGTCGTGGCCAGCTTCTGCGGGTAAGTGTCTGTAATCCGTGATAAACAGGCGTGCGAAAGGGTGGAGATCGTCACGCTTTCACTTTCCTTGCCGGAACCGTGCATGCCCCCGGATCGCCAGTTGGGTGGCGTTCGTTCAGATTGCAGCGGGATCGGCGATAATGGGCGCCATGAGCGTGAATCTGAAAACCCCGCAGGAAATCGAGATGATGCGCATCGCCGGCCGCCTGGCCAGCGAAGTGCTCGACATCGTCACCCCCCACGTCAAGCCCGGTGTCACCACCGAGGAGCTGGACCGCATCTGCCACGACCACATCGTGAACGTGCAGGGCGCGATTCCGGCCAACGTCGGCTACCGCGGCTTCCCGAAGACCGTGTGCACCTCGGTCAACAACGTCATCTGCCACGGTATTCCCAGCGAAGGGAAGGTGCTGAAGGATGGCGACATCATCAATATCGACGTCACCGTCATCAAGGACGGCTGGCACGGCGACACCAGCCGCATGTACTTCGTCGGCACGCCGTCGGTGATGGCCCGCCGCCTGGTGGAAACCACCTACGAAGCGATGTGGCGCGGCATCCGTGCGGTGCGTCCGGGCGCAACCCTGGGCGACATCGGCCATGCCATCCAGAGCTATGCCGAAGGCGAGCGTTTCAGCGTGGTGCGCGAGTACTGCGGCCACGGCATCGGCAAGGTCTACCACGACGAGCCGCAGGTGGTGCATTACGGCCGCCCGGGCCAGGGCCTGGTGCTGCAGCCGGGCATGACCTTCACCATCGAACCGATGATCAACGAGGGCACCCGTTACAACAAGGTGCTGCCGGATGGCTGGACCGTGGTGACCAAGGACCGCAAGCTGTCGGCGCAGTGGGAGCACATGATCGCGGTCACCGAGACCGGCGTCGACGTGCTGACGCTGTCGCCGGGCGAGTCGCAGGTCTCCTGAGGATGCTGCCGGCGAGTTCGCTGCTGGACACGCCGGCCGCGTCGCTCAACGACCCGGACTGGGCTGCTGCCGCGCGCCAGGCGCTGCAGCAGGCCGACGCGCGCCTGTACCGCCGCTTCGACCAGGGCGACAACATCGAGCGCCTGCTGGCGCTGCGCGCGCGTGCCGCCGACCATCTGATCCGCCTGGCGTGGCAGCGCTGCCTGCCAGTCGATAGTGGCCTGTCGCTGTTCGCGGTGGGCGGCTATGGGCGCGGTGAGCTGTTCCCGCGCTCGGACATCGACCTGCTGGTGTTCGGCGGCCCGCCGGCACAGCTGGCGCACGAAGCGGCACTGGCGCGCCTGTTTGCGCTGCTGTGGGATTGCGGGCTGGCGGTCAGCCATGCGGTGCGTTCTGCATCCCAGTGCCGCGAGGCGGCGACGGACCAGACCGTGCTGACCGCGCTGATCGAGGCGCGCCCGATCCTGGCTGATGATGCGGCGCGCCGCGCGCTGCGCGAGGCCATCGACGACCGCGAACTGTGGCCGGCACGCGCGTTCTTCCTGGCCAAGCTGGAAGAGCTGCGCAACCGGCACCAGCGTTTCGGCGATACCGCCGACAACCTGGAGCCGGACCTGAAGGATGGCCCCGGTGGCCTGCGCGATCTCAACACGCTGGGCTGGATGGCACTGCGCGCCTTCGGCGTGCGCGACCTGGAAGCCCTGGTCGGGCTCGGCCATCTGGGTGCCGACGAAGCCGCGGCGCTCAAGCGCGAACGTGCGGTGCTGGCGCGGTTGCGCTTCGGCCTGCACCTGGTAGCACGTCGCCCGGAAGAGCGCCTGCGTTTCGATTACCAGAAGACCCTGGCCGCGCGCCTGGGCTTCGAAGACGACGCCGAGAACCTCGGTGTCGAGAAGATGATGCAGGGCTTCTACCGCGCCGCGCTGGTGGTGCGGCGGATCAGCGACCGCCTGCTGCAGCGCTTCGAGGAACAGTTCGATGGCGAAGCGCAGCCGGAACCGCTGACCGTGGGCTTCTCCCTGCGCCGCGGCTACCTGGCCGCCAACGAGGCCGACTGGCCGCGTGGCGATATCGGCCAGGTGTTTGCGCTGTTCTCCAGCTGGGCCAACAATCCGCAGGTACGCGGCCTGCATTCGCTGACCGCGCGCGCGCTGGCCGAAGCGCTGCCGCTGCTGCCGGCCTACGACCAGGCCGACACCGACGCGCGCGAGCAGTTCATGACCCTGCTGCGTGGCCAACGCCCGGTCGATACGCTTTCGCGCATGGCGCGGCTGGGCGTGCTCGGCCAGTGGATTCCCGCGTTCGCCCAGGTCAGCGGGCGCATGCAGTTCGACCTGTTCCATGTCTATACCGTCGACCAGCACACGCTGATGGTCCTGCGCAACATCGGCCTGTTCGCCAGCAGCCGTGCCGACGAACGCTTCTCGATCGCCCATGAAGTCTGGCCGCGCCTGCGCAAGCCGGAGCTGCTGCTGCTGGCCGGCCTGTTCCATGACATTGCCAAGGGCCGCGGCGGCGACCATTCCGAACTGGGCGCGGTCGATGCGCGCGCGTTCTGCCAGGCGCATGCGCTGAGCACGTCCGATACCGAACTGGTGGCGTGGCTGGTCGAACAGCACCTGCGCATGTCGGTGACCGCGCAGAAGCAGGACATCGCCGACCCGGTGGTGATCCATCGCTTCGCCACCCTGGTGGGCAGCCGCGACCGCCTCGACTATCTGTACCTGCTGACCTGCGCTGATATCGCCGGCACCAGTCCGAAGCTGTGGAACGCGTGGAAGGACCGCCTGCTGGCCGATCTGTATTTCGCCACCCGGCGCGCGCTGCGCGAAGGGCTCGAGCATCCGGTACCGGCGGCCGAGCGCGTGGCAGAGGCGCGCGACAGCGTGCGCGCACTGGTGCGCGAGCAGGGTTACGACGACGCCACCATCGACCGCCAGTTCGCCGTGATGCCGGATGAGGGCTTCATTCGCCTGCGCCCCGAGCAGCTGGCCTGGCAGGCCGCCGCGCTGGTACCGGTGAAACAGGGCCAGACGCTGGTGAAGGTGCGCCGCATCAGTGTCGACGACCCGGCACTGGAAGTGTTCGTGCATTCGCCGGACCGCGACGGCCTGTTTGCCGCCATCGTGATGACCCTGGACCGCAAGGGCTACGGGATCCATCGCGCGCGCGTGCTGGATGGCCCGGCCGACACCATTTTCGATACCTTCGAAGTGAATCCGGCCGACAGCTTCGCCGATGGCAGCAGCGCCAACCTGGAGGCCGCGCTGCGCGAGGCACTCAGTGGTGACCTGTCGCGCCTGCGCCCGTCGCGTCGGGTGGTGCCACGCCAGCTGCGCCATTTCCGCTTCGCGCCGCGCATCGAGTTCCGCGATGAACCGGGCGCAACCCGTTTTGCCCTGGTCGCACCCGACCGCCCCGGCCTGCTGGCCGACGTGGCGTTCGTGCTGCGCAACCAGGGCCTGCGCGTGCATGATGCACGCATTGCCACGTTCGGCGAACGCGCCGAAGACACCTTCGTGATCAGTGACGAACACGACCTCCCCCTGACTGAACCTGCCCGGCAGCAGCTGCATGACGCGATGCTGGCCTGCCTGGACCCTGATCGAAACGCCGGAGACCCCGCCTGATGGCCACCAAGCCTGTTAAGAAGACTGCTGCCACCGCCAAGAGCGCAGCGGCCAAGAAAACTGCCGCCGTGCCGGCCGCGAAGAAGGCCGCCGCGCCGAAGAAAGCCGCGGTGGTGAAGGCGCCGGCGAAGAAGGTGGCGGCACCGAAGAAGGCCCCGGCCAAGAGCGCAGAAGCCGCACGCGCCGAAACCATCGCCCGCAAGTCGCTGCGCAAGCCGGCCGCGCCGGGCGTGGAAGAACTGAAGTTCGGCATCGAAAGTGCCTTCGAACGCCGCGCCACGCTGACCCTTCACGAACTGGAAGGCTCGACCAGGCCGCTGGTCAACCGTGTGATCGACGGCCTGGAAAGCGGCGAATTCCGCGTTGCCGAACCGGACGGCCACGGTGGCTGGAAGGTCAACGAGTGGCTGAAGAAGGCCGTGCTGTTGTACTTCCGCGTCAACGACATGGCCGTGGTCGACGCACGTCCGGCGCCGTTCTGGGACAAGGTCGAATCGCGTTTTGCCGGTTATGACGAAGCGAAGTTCCGCCGTGGTGGCGTGCGCGTGGTGCCGGGCGCCATTGCCCGCCGCGGTACGTACTTCGGCAAGGACGTGGTGCTGATGCCGAGCTTCACCAACATCGGTGCCTATGTCGGTGAAGGCACCATGGTCGATACCTGGGCCACCGTGGGTTCGTGCGCGCAGATCGGCCAGCACTGCCACCTGTCCGGCGGTGCCGGCATTGGCGGCGTGCTGGAACCCCTGCAGGCCAGCCCGACCATCATTGAAGACCACTGCTTCATCGGTGCGCGTTCGGAAGTGGTGGAAGGCGTGGTGGTCGGTCACCACAGCGTGATCGGCATGGGCGTGTTCCTCAGCCAGAGCACCCGCATCTACAACCGTGCCACCGGCGAGATCACCTACGGCTACATCCCGCCGTACAGCGTGGTGGTGTCCGGCTCGCTGCCGAGCAAGGACGGTACGCATTCGCTGTACTGCGCGGTGATCGTCAAGCAGGTTGATGCCAGGACCCGCAGCAAGACCAGCGTCAACGACCTGCTGCGCGGCCTGGCCGACTGAAGGTGGCTGCGCCGGAGGATCTGGCGCAGTCCGCGATCTACCGGCATCCGTCCGACACCCTGTTGGGGCGGATGCTGCCGCGCCTGCTGCACGCCATGCGCTGGACCCGACTGCGCCGCGCACTGTCGCGGCGCTGGCCGATGCCGGCGCCGCCTTCGGTGGCCATCAGGCCCTCCTGCGTTTCCTCACCTGCCAGGACGAGGCCATCGCCCGCACCTGCAACTGTCGCTGGGCCAGCACCCGCGTCGCGCTGCCGGTAGACCTCGACAACCTGCAGCCGCTGCGCCTGGAACGCGAGCTGCAGTGCCCGCGCCTGCAGGCGATGGGCGTGGCGCTTGCATCGGGCCTGGCCTTCCGCTTGCCGAGAGTGCCGTTCCGGGTCGTGTCCGAGCGCCTGTTGTGAGATTCTGGCCCTCTGTTTTCCAGCATCACAGATGGCCATGAGCACCACTGTCTACGGTTTGAAGAACTGCGATACCTGCAAGAAGGCGACCAAGTGGCTGGACCGCTTCGGCGTGCCGTACACCTTCGTCGACTACCGCGAGAACAAACCCAGCCCGGAAATGCTGCTGGAATGGGCCGCGCAGCTGGGGGGGCTGGCGGCGATGGTCAACAAGTCCTCCACCACTTGGCGGCAGCTGCCGGACAACCGCAAGGCTGCGGACTCCGAGGCCGAATGGAAGCTGCTGCTGCGCGAGTATCCGCAGCTGATCAAGCGCCCACTGGTGGTCACCGCCGATGGCAAAGCCAGCCAGGGTTTCAGTGACAATGGTTTCAAGGCACGCTTCGGCGTGGGCGACGCATGAGCGCGGTCCTCGACCTGACCTGCGAGCTGATTGCGCGACCTTCGGTAACGCCGGACGATGCTGGTTGCCAGGCGCTGTTGGCGGCGCGGCTGAAGCAGGCCGGATTCCAGTGCGATCATCTGCGCCTGGGCGACGTTGACAATCTGTGGGCGACCCATGGCCAGGGCGCGCCGGTGCTGGTTCTGCTGGGCCACACTGACGTGGTGCCCACCGGCCCGCGCGAGTCCTGGACCAGCGACCCGTTCACCCCACAGATCCGCGATGGCGTGCTGTATGGGCGCGGTGCCGCCGACATGAAAGGCAGCGTGGCGGCGTTCGTGGTGGCCGCCGAGCAGTTCGTCGCCGACCATCCCGACCATCCCGGCACGCTGGCGGTACTGCTGACCAGCGACGAGGAGGGCGATGCCATCGATGGCGTGCGCCACGTTGCACGCCTGTTCGCCGCACGCGGCCAGCGCATCGACTGGTGCATCACCGGTGAGCCGTCGTCGACCGCGACGCTGGGCGATCTGCTGCGCGTGGGACGTCGCGGCAGCCTGTCGGCCAAACTGCGCGTCCAAGGCGTGCAGGGCCACGTGGCGTATCCGGAAAAGGCACGCAACCCGATTCACCAGGCGGCGCCGGCCCTGGCAGAACTATGCGCGCGGCGCTGGGACGAAGGCTACGAGAGTTTCCCGCCGACCAGCCTGCAGATCTCCAACATCCACGCCGGCACCGGTGCCAACAACGTGATTCCCGGTGAGCTCGACGTGGATTTCAACATCCGCTACAACCCGCACTGGGATGCGCCGAAGCTGGAGGCGGAGATCACCGCACTGCTGGAACGGCATGGCCTGCAGTACACGCTGAAGTGGCATCGCAGCGGCGAGCCGTTCTACACCCCGGAAGGCACGCTGCGCGCCGCCGCGCGTGCGGTGCTGGCCGAGCACATCGGCCGCGCGCCAGAAGAAAGCACCGGCGGCGGCACCTCCGATGCACGCTTCATCGCGCCATTGGGCGCGCAATGCATCGAAGTAGGCCCGGTCAATGCCAGCATCCACCAGGTGGACGAGAACGTGCGCGTGGACGATCTGGAAGCGTTGCCGGGGCTGTACCAGCGGCTGGTGGAACGGCTGCTGGTGTGAGGATGGTGGATGCCGATCGTCGGTCGGCACACCTTCCGCAGGACTGCAGCCGGGCCCTGGTCCGAAAAGATGAGTAACGGCGGCATGATCGCCTTTTCCCAGTAGCTTGGCGCGGCCATGTAGAAGCGCTGCGCCTAGGGCCTGGCGAACAAGCCGGCCGCCGCTGGCAGGGCCGAAGGCGGGTGAGGGTCTGGCAGGCGCCAGGCCCAGGCAGGGCAGGGCAACCAGTGCCCTGGTGCCTCGGTTGCCGACGCAACTGTTGCGCCGCGCTGGAAACCGGGGTAGGGTCGATGCCATGTCGATCCGCTTGGCCACCGCCGTCAACAACAACAACCGCAATAATCTGCGCGCGAATAATCGTGCGTGGCCGATGCGGGACTGCGCCCTGGGTAGATAGACAGCAACACACGCCCGGACACCAGAAAACCCGCATCAGCCGATGCGGGTTTTTTTGTGCCCGGGCGCAGCCTGCCCGGGCCTGGATGGCCGGTCGAACACCTTCCCACCCGTGAAATTCCCCAACAGGAGCTCCCCCATGTGTTCGATCTTCGGAATCTTCGGCCTGCAGGCCGGTGACGATCTTCCCACCCTGCGCCGCCACGCGCTGGAACTGTCGCAACGCCAGCGCCACCGTGGCCCGGACTGGAGCGGCGTGTACCTCGACGAAGGTGCGCTGCTGGTCCATGAACGGCTGGCCATCGTCGATCCGGCCGGTGGTTCGCAGCCGCTGCTGTCGGCCGATGGCCAGCTGGCGCTGGCGGTGAACGGCGAGATCTACAACCATCAGGCGTTGAAGGCAGCGCTGACCACCACCTACGACTTCCAGACCGGCTCGGACTGCGAGGTGATCAACGCGCTCTACCGCCAGGGCGGCGCGCCGGCGCAGTGGCTGGAACAGCTCAACGGCATCTTCGCCTTCGCGCTGTGGGACCGTGACAGTGGACGCGTGCTGGTGGCGCGCGACCCGGTCGGTGTGGTGCCGCTGTACTGGGGCCACGACGCCCAGGGGCGCTTGCGCGTGGCCTCGGAAATGAAGGCGCTGGTCGATACCTGTGCCGATGTCGCGCAGTTCCCGCCGGGCCACTATTTCGACAGTGCCAGCGGTGAACTGGTGTGCTACTACCAGCAACCGTGGCGTGACTACGCCGACGTGCAGGGTCGCCAGGCCGATCTGGCCGAACTGCGCCAAGCCTTCGAGCATGCAGTGGAACGCCAGTTGATGAGTGACGTGCCGTACGGCGTGCTGCTGTCCGGTGGCCTGGACTCGTCGCTGGTGGCGGCGGTAGCCGCGCGCTATGCACGTCGCCGCATCGAGGATGGCGGGCAGACCGAAGCCTGGTGGCCGCGCCTGCATTCGTTCGCGATCGGCTTGAAGGGCTCGCCCGATCTGGCTGCCGCTGCCATTGCTGCCGAAGCGCTGGGCACCGTGCATCACGGTTTCGAGTACACCTTCGAGGAAGGCCTCGATGCGCTGCCGGAAGTGATCCGCCACATCGAAACCTACGACGTCACCACCATCCGCGCCTCCACGCCGATGTTCCTGCTGGCGCGGCGGATCAAGGCGATGGGGGTGAAGATGGTGCTCTCCGGCGAGGGCAGCGACGAGATCTTTGGTGGCTACCTGTATTTCCACAAGGCACCGGATGCGCGTGAATTCCACGAGGAGCTGGTGCGCAAGCTCGACGCGCTGCACAACTACGACTGCCTGCGTGCCAACAAGTCGATGATGGCCTGGGGCGTGGAGCCGCGCGTGCCGTTCCTGGATCGTGAATTCCTCGACGTGGCGATGCGCTTCGATGCCGCGCACAAGATGGTGGGCGCCGGGTTCGGTGGCCGTCGCATCGAGAAGGCGGTGCTGCGCGAGGCGTTCGACGGCTACCTGCCGGACAGCATCCTGTGGCGTCAGAAGGAGCAGTTCAGCGATGGCGTCGGCTATGGATGGATCGACGGCCTGAAGGCGCATGCCGAGGCGCAGGTGAGTGACCGCGTGCTGGCGGCGGCCGACAAGCGCTTCCCGCACAACCCGCCGCAGACCAAGGAGGCGTATTACTACCGCCACCTGTTCGAGCAGTTCTTCCCAAGCCGTGCGGCAGCGGAGACCGTGCCGGGCGGCAAGTCGATCGCCTGCTCGTCGCCGGCGGCCATTGCCTGGGACGCCAGCTTCGCCGCAGCTGCCGACCCTTCGGGACGCGCGATCGCCGGCGTGCACGAGCAGGCACTGGCCTAAGCCCCAAAAAGGGGACGGAGGGGATTAAGTCGTAAGTGGCATAAACGACTTAATCCCCTCCGTCCCCTTTTTGTATGATCGCCCCCTGCGCATTGGGGAATGTTCATGGACGTACAGGCAGGCGGCAACGCGCCGCCCACGAAATGGGGATGGCGTTATCTGGCGTGGGCCGGGGTGCCGTTGCTGGCCGGGGTGCTGCTGGCGCGGTATGCCGGGCCGGCGGCCCCCGAGATGGTCGCCCGTGCCACGGTTGCTGCCGAAGGCAGCTGGGCGCAGCATCTGGCGTCTCCGCTGGGCCTGTTCCTGCTGCAGCTGCTGGTGCTGCTGCTGGTAGCCAAGGGCGCCGGTGCGCTGCTCAAGCGCTTTGGACAACCGGCGGTGATTGGCGAGATGGCGGCCGGCCTGATGATGGGCCCGCTGGTGCTCGGCAGCCTGCTGCCGCAGTTGCATGGTGCGTTGTTCCCGGCCAGCTCGTTGGGGCCGCTGGGCATGCTCAGCCAGCTGGGCGTGCTGATGTTCCTGCTGGTGGCCGGTGCCGAGCTGGACCTGGCAGCACTGCGCGGCCGCCGGCGTTTCGCCTTCACGGTCAGCCATGCCGGCATCGCGGTGCCGTTCGTGCTCGGCGTCGCGTTGGCGATCTGGCTGTATCCGCAGCACGGCCCGCAGGGCGTGGGCTTCACTGCCTTCGCACTTTTCGTCGGCATCTCGATGAGCATCACCGCGTTCCCGGTGCTGCTGCGCATCCTTGCCGACCGCGGCATCGCGCAGACGTCGCTGGGGCAGACCGCCATCGCCTGCGCGGCATTGGGCGATGCCACCGCATGGTGCCTGCTGGCACTGATCGTGGCGGCTGCACAGGCCAGTGGATGGCTGCCGGCCAGCCTCAACCTGCTGTGCGTGGTCGCCTTCGTGGCGCTGATGCTGGGGCTGGTGAAGCCGTGGTTTGCCCGCCAGCAGATCGCGCCGGGCCGTGAGGGGCGCTGGCTGCTCGGCATCCTGCTGCTGTCGCTGGGTAGTGCCCTGATCACCGAAATGCTGGGCATCCACGCGCTGTTCGGTGCCTTCGCGGCGGGCGTCGCGGTATCGTCCAACGCGCAGCTGCGCGACCTGTTGATGGCCCGCGTCGAACCGTTTGCGGTGACCCTGCTGCTGCCGTTGTTCTTCGCCATGACCGGCCTGCGCATGCGTGCCGATGCGCTGCAGGCCAGCGACATCGTGTTGTGCGGGGTGGTGATCGTGGTGGCCACGGCCGGCAAGCTGCTGGGCACCTTCAGTGCTGCACGCAGTGCCGGCATGCCCACGCGCGAGGCGTGGCGGTTGGGCGCGTTGATGAACACCCGTGGCCTGATGGAGCTGATCGTGCTCAACCTGGGTTACGAGCTGGGCCTGCTCGGCGACCGCCTGTTCGCGGTGCTGGTGGTCATGGCGCTGGTGACCACGGCGATGATCGGGCCGCTGCTGAACCTGATCGAGCGTCGCAGGGCTTGAGCGTTGAACGGTGGTGCCGGCCGCTGGCCGGCAACCATGCGGGTGTGTCCAGGATCATGAGGTTGCCGGCCAGCGGCCGGCACTACCGTGTTGGGACCAGCGTCATGGTGTGCTGCGCCTTGCCGGGCAGGAACGGGGTTGGGCGGCCATGCACCCAGTCCTCGTGGCCGGCGCCCCAGTAAGGTGACAGTGGATGGCCGCTCTGGCCGCCCGGCATGTGCACGATGCCGTCGGCCTCGTGGCCGGGCGAGACCACCATGCGCTCGGAAGCACCGAAGTTCGGCGTCTGCACGCGTGGCATGTCACGGTCGCCGGGCAGCTGGTCGGCGGGCATGCACAGCCAGCGCTTGGCGATGCCCGGCAGCGCCCGTGCGATGGGGTGGCAGATCGCCGCAGTGTTGCGTTCGCCCCAGGTGCGCTTGGACAGCGGTCCCTGCTTGGCCAGCTCGCTCTCGGTACGGCGTGCCGCGTCGATCAGCAGCGCATCCCAGCTGTCGAAGGCCGGTGGCAGCAGATGGGCCGGACGCTGTTGCAGCATCGGCCAGGCCACGCCTTCCAGCTGCGCCAGTCGCGGGTCGAGGTAGTCATCACCCAGCTGCGCATGGGCCGGTGCCAGCAGTGCATCGGACAACGTCTCCATCACCTGGGTGCGGAATTCACGTACTACCCGGTAGCTGACCGAACTGGCCGCGGCACGACCGCCCCATTGATGGCTGACTTCCTTCAAACGCTTCAGTGCAGGGTCGTCACTGCGCTCGATGACGTCGTGCAGCAGGGCCCACCAGCGCTGCAGGAACACCGCGCGATCGTCGAGCTGGATCGCCAGCAGATCGTGCTCGTCGAAACGGTCCTGGATGGCGAGCAGATCGCGGATCTGCCGCGCGCGGGCGCCAAGGTCATAACCACCGTTGCCGACATTGGCCAGTGCCTCGCCGTCGAGGACGCGGCCGTTGGCGGTCCACAGGCGATGGTTCGGTGGGTCGATCAATGCCGGCGAGGCGTCGCTGCGGATCGGCCAGGGGGCGCAGTCCTGGTTGTTGGCGGCGGTGAAGCCGGCCGGTGCACAGCCCGGACCGCGGTCGGGGCGGGCGCCGATCAGGCGCCAGGCGATGCGTCCGCTGCGGTCGCCGACCACCAGGTTCTGTGCGGGGATGCCGGCGTGGTCGGCGAACTGCAGGGCACTGTCCAGGTCACCGGCGCGGGCCAGGTCACCGAAGTCCAGGCGCACCGCGCCGGGCAGGTGGGCGACCCAGCGCAGCGCGTCGCCGCTGCCATCGGCATGCGTGTGCAGGATCGGCCCCCAGGCGGATTCGCGCACCGGGAACAGCACGTCGGCCTGGCCGGCCACCGCAATCCGCTCTTCATGCACGGTCACTGCGGCGTTGGCTGGTTCAGTGCGGTAATCGGCGGTGTCTATGTAACTGTTGGTGAAGCCCCAGGCGACGTGCCCGTTGCTGCCGACGATCACCGCCGGCAGGCCCGGCAGGGAGAATCCGGTGACGTCGACCTGGCCGCCAGCGGCCTGTGGATCGGGGTAGCGCAGGCGCACGCGGAACCACAGGCCCGGCGCGCGCAGGCCCAGGTGCATGTCGTCGGCGACGATCGCGCGACCGTCGGCGGTAAGCGCACCGGCCACCGCGAAGTTGTTGCTGCCGACGGCGTCGACCTCTTCCTGCGCGGTGCCGGATTTTCCCTTCAATGTGCGCAGGTCGAGCTGGCTGGCATCGGGCAGGGCAGCGTTGCCGGTGGGTTCGCCGAACAGCGGTGCATCCCATTCGGTGCCGTCGTGGGCGATCAATGCGTACAGCGCCGGCGGCACCACTGCGCGGATGCGGCTCAGTGCAAGCTCGGTCTGGTTGCCGGGGTCCTGCAGGTCGGCGTACATGGCCAGCCCGGTCAGCACGCTGTCGCTGGCCTGCCACGGTTGCGGCGACTGCCGCAGCAGCAGGTAGGCCCATGGCCGCACGGAGAGGCCGGCCAGGCCCTCATTGACCCCACCGACATAGGCGCTCACGGCTTCGACGTTGTCGCCCAGCGCAGCCTGCATGTTCGCCTCGGTGCGCGCGCGCAGCCGATGCACGCGCATGCGCTTGTCGGCATCGATCGCTTTTGGGCCAAACAGTGCGGACAGTTCGCCGGCGGCGCTGCGGCGCATCAGGTCCATCTCGAAATAGCGTTCCTGCGCATGCACGCGGCCCAATGCGCGCATCGCGTCAGCCTGGCTGGTGGCGGTGATGGTGACCACGCCCAGCGCATCGCGCTCGATGGTGACCGGCCTGGCCAGGCCGGGCAGCGCATGCTCGCCGTCCAGGTCGGCCAGGCTGCCGCGCAGCAGCAGCCACAGGACCAGTGCGGTGACCAGCACGATGGCGACCAACACGCCCAGCACCCAACGCCATATACGTCGCATCGCACGTCCTTTCCGAACTCGTGGGCCGATTGTAGCCGCAGGCGCAACTGCGACTGATTCCGATTAGATCACCGTATTTTGAAATGCGGCACCCTATGCCGCATCGATTCACAGGAGCCCCCCCATGAAAGGCAACCCGGACGTCATCGCCTGCCTGAAGGAACTGCTGCGCGGCGAGCTTGCTGCCCGCGACCAGTACTTCATCCATTCCCGCCGCTACGAGGACCAGGGCCTGTTCGCGCTGTACGAACGCCTGAACCACGAGATGGAAGAGGAAACCCAGCACGCCGATGCGCTGCTGCGCCGGATCCTGTTCCTGGGCGGCGACCCGGACATGCGCCCGCATGCCACCGAGCCGGGTAAGACCGTGGAAGAGATGCTGCAGAAGGATCTCGACACTGAATACGCGGTTCGGAACAATCTCGCCGCCGGCATGAAGCTGTGCGAGGAGAAGGGTGACTACGTGAGCCGCGACATCCTGTTGGCCCAGCTGAAGGACACCGAGGAAGACCACGCCTGGTGGCTGGAGCAGCAGCTGGGCCTGATCAAGCGCATCGGCCTGGAGCTGTACCAGCTGAGCAAGATCGACGGCAACGGCGCCCCGGCGCACTGAGCCGACGTCGCTCTTTTCGGTAGAGCCGACCCGGTAGAGCCAACCCGGTAGAGCCAACCCGGTAGAGCCGACTGTTAGTCGGCTGCCTTTCGGCAGAGCAGCCGACTAACAGTCGGCTCTACCAGGAGCAAAGGAGCAGCCGACTGACAGTCGGCTCTACCAGGAGCAAAAGGCAGCCGACCAGCGGTCGGCTCTACCAGGCGCACAAAGCAATGTCGCCCGCCAGCACCGGAGCACCGCCAGCCAGCCTTCGCCAGCCAGCTGCTCCATCGCCCGCCAGCCGACAACGAAAAAGCCGGGGAATGCCCCGGCTTTTTCGTGTCCGGGGTCGGATCCGTTTTCAACGAAAACGGCTCTGACCCCATTGGGATCGAAAACGCCAACCGAGGTTGGCGTTTGCCGGGGTAATGCGTGTCAACCAAGGTTGACACCCACCTCAACCAAGGTTGACACCCACCAGGGGCAGGGCCCAAGCCCTTATTCCACCGACAACCCTTCCACCTTCTGCCAGCCGCGCGGCAGCAGGTGGCCGCGGGTGGCGCGGGCGCCGAGGTAGGCGTCGAGCTCGTTGAACTTCAGCCCCATCGTGCGCTGACCGCTGCGCACCTGCAGGGTCTGCCCCGGGCTGATCGCCACGATGGCGACCACGCGTTCAGTGGCGAGCTTGGCCTTCGGGATCTCGATGATCTTGTTGCCCTTGCCCTTGTCCAGTTCCGGCAGGTCGTTGGCGGCGATCGCCAGCAGGTTGCCGGAACTGGTCACCGCCACGATGCGGTCGGTGGCCACGTTGGCGACCATCGACGGGGTGAGCACCGACGAGCCGGACGACAGGTTCAGCATCGCCTTGCCGGCCTTGTTGCGACCGATCAGGTTCTCGAAGCGGGTGACGAAGCCGTAGCCATGGCTGGAGGCCAGCACGAAGCGGGCATCCGGCTCGGCACTGGCCAGGGTCACGAAGCTGGTACCCGCTGCCGGCGAGAAGCGGCCGGTCAGCGGCTCACCGTTGCCACGCGCGGAGGGCAGGGTGTGCACCGGCGTCGAGTAGGCGCGGCCCTCGCTGTCGAGGAACGCGACCTGCTGGGTGCTGCGCGCACGCACCGCGCCCTGCAGGGCATCACCGTCGCGGTAGGAGAGGGCGGACGCATCGACGTCATGGCCCTTGGCGGCACGGATCCAGCCCTTTTCCGACAGCACCACGGTCATCGGCTCGCTCGGCACCAGCTCGGTCTCGTCGATGGCCTGCGCGGCCTGGCGCTGCACCAGCGGCGAACGGCGCGCGTCGCCGAACTTCTTGGCGTCGGCCGTCAGTTCGTCGCGGATCAGCTTCTTCAGCTTGGCCTTGCTGTCGAGGATGCCGAGGATCTTCTCGCGTTCCTTGGCCAGCTCGTCCTGCTCGCCGCGGATCTTCATCTCCTCCAGGCGGGCCAGCTGCTTCAGCTTGGTTTCCAGGATGTACTCGGCCTGTTCCTCGGACAGGCCGAAGCGCGCGATCAGCGCCGCCTTCGGTTCGTCCTCGGTACGGATGATGTGGATCACCTCGTCCAGGTTGAGGAAGGCGACCAGCAGGCCTTCCAGCAGGTGCAGGCGGCGCTCGACCTTCTGCAGGCGGTGCTGCAGGCGGCGGGTGACGGTGTTGCTGCGGAAGGTCAGCCATTCGCTGAGCAGCATCTTCAGGTTCTTCACCTGCGGACGGCCGTCCAGCCCGATCACGTTGAGGTTGACGCGGTAGCTGCGCTCCAGGTCCGTGGTCGCGAACAGGTGGCCCATCAGCTGGTCGGCGTCGACGCGGTTGGAACGTGGCACCAGCACCACGCGCACCGGGTTGGCGTGGTCGGATTCGTCGCGGATGTCTTCCAGCCACGGCAGCTTCTTGGCGCGCATCTGCGCGGCGATCTGCTCGATCACCTTCGACGGCGACACCTGGAACGGCAGCGCCGTCACCACGATGTTGTTGGCTTCCTTGTTGAAGGTCGCACGCGCACGCACGCTGCCGTTGCCGGTCTCGTAGATGTTCCGCAGATCGTTGGCGGCGGTGATGATCTCGGCGCTGGACGGGTAGTCCGGGCCCTGCACGTGCTCGCACAGGTCGCGCACGGTCGCATCGGGGTTGTCCAGCAGGTGCAGCAGTGCGCTGACGATCTCGTTGAGATTGTGCGGCGGCACGTCGGTGGCCATGCCCACGGCGATGCCGGTGGTGCCGTTCAGCAGCAGGTGCGGCAGCCGCGCTGGCATCCAGGTCGGTTCCTGCAGGGTGCCGTCGAAGTTCGGTGCCCAGTCGGTGGTGCCCTGGCCCAGTTCGCCCAGCAGTACTTCGGCGATCGGGGTCAGCTTGGATTCGGTGTAACGCATCGCCGCGAACGACTTCGGGTCATCGCTGGAGCCGAAGTTGCCCTGGCCCTCGATCAGCGGGTAGCGGTACGAGAACGGCTGCGCCATCAGCACCAGCGCCTCGTAGCACGCGCTGTCGCCGTGCGGGTGGTACTTACCGATGACGTCACCGACGGTGCGCGCGGACTTCTTGGGCTTGGACGCAGCATTCAGGCCCAGCTCGCTCATCGAATAGATGATGCGGCGCTGCACCGGCTTCAGGCCGTCGCCGATGAACGGCAGGGCGCGGTCCAGGACCACGTACATCGAGTAGTCGAGGTAGGCGCGTTCGGCGTACTCGCGCAGCGGCAGTTGTTCGAATCCGTGGAACACGGGGCGGGCAAGTTCGGTCATGCGGCGTTGTTACCTATGTCGGGAGGCGGCGACGGCGGTCGCCGCTCGCAATCCTGTGATTATCCGGATGCGGCGGGGGATGCCAAGCCACGTGCAGGGTCCAGCCCGGTTTCCAGGCCATGCCCGACCCGCGCCAGATAGCGCCCCGGTGGCAGCCCGAAGTGGCGGCGGAACACGGTGACGAAGGCACTGGCGCTGCTGAAGCCCAGTGCATGGGCGATGTCGGCCACGCTGCGGCCATCGGTCAGCTGGCGCAGGGCTTCGGACAGGCGGGCCTGTTGCCGCCACTGGGCGAAGCTGAGCGTGGTCTCGTCGCGGAAGTGACGGGTCAGGCTGCGCGGCGACAGGCCGGCCCAATGCGCCCATTCGGCCAGGCTGCGCTCGTCGGACGGGTCGGCCAGCAGCTGCGAGGCGATCTTCAGCAGGCGCCGGTCGTGCGGCATCGGCAGGTGCATGCGCTGGCGCGGCGCGGTGCGGATCTCGTCCAGCAGCACCTCGATGATGTGCTGGCGCTCGGGCGTGGTGTCGTAGCCCAGCGGCCATTCGCAGATGCGGTCGGCCAGCGCCTGCGCCAGCTTGGACAGGCCCAGTACGCAGGGATCGGCGGGCAGGGTGGCGCAGGCCGGCGCGGCCAGTGCCATGCCCCAACCGCGCAGCGGACCATCCAGGGTCACCGTATGCGGCTCCAGCGGCGGCATCCAGCCGGCCGAGCCCGGCGCCAGCGACCACGTCCCGTGCGAGGTGCGGGTGGTCAGCAGGCCACGCTCGACACAGATCAGCTGGGCGCGCTGATGGTGGTGCCAGTCCACTTCCCGGACCAGCCCCTGCGGGCTGTCGAAGCGGAAAGCGACCACCGGTGGGCCATCGTTGCGCTCGAACCAATCCAGTGCGTCGTCCCTGAGCAGGCGCTTGGGAGCGGGAATTTCTGCCTTGTTCATCATGTCCGCTGGCTGAAATGTGTCATCCATTGGCTGAATTGTACTACCGGGCCACCTGACCAGATCATTAAGGTAGGCGCCTTCATTGATCCAGCCCACTGCTGCAACACAGCATTCGATGCCAGATCGAATATTTCCATTGAGAAATATTTTTTTTGGAAGAGAATGCTCCCCCATGATCTGTCCTGCAACCACTCCCCCCAGTTTCGGCCTGCTGCTGCGCCAGGTGCGCGACGGCCTGGTCCGGCAACTCGACGCGTCCATGGCTGAAGAAGACCTGGGTATCGGCTTCACCCACTACATCGGGTTGAAGGTGCTCTCGCACATGGCCCCGTGCACGGCCAACGAACTGGCCCAGGCCATCGACCAGGTACCCAGCGCAGTCACCCGCCTGCTGGACAAGCTCGAGGCACTGGGCTGCGTCCGCCGCGAACCGCATGCGCAGGACCGGCGTGCGCTGCAGATCGTGCTGACCGATGAAGGCCGCGCATTGTGGGCGCGGTTGAAGCTGCGTGGCGACGCGGTGATGGATTACGCCCTGCGTGATCTTTCCGCCGACGAGCGCACGCTGCTGCTGTCCCTCCTTACCCGAATCCGCGATTCCCTGACGACCCCATGAACCCGATCCCGCATTCCACTCTCCGCCGGTCCGGGCGCGCGCTGCTGGTGTCAGCGCTGGCCCTGGCCCTGGCCGCCTGCGCCAGCAGTCGTGGCCTCAACCCGCAGGGCCACGTGCTTGACGTGGACAGCCTGCACAGCGAACGCACCCTGGCCGACACCGACCTCAGCGCCACCGGCTTCCCGGCGCAGGACTGGTGGAAGGCGCTGGGCGATGCGCAGCTGGACGCGCTGGTCGCCGAGGGCCTGGCCGGCCACCCGAGCCTGGACGCCGCCGACGCGCGCCTGCGCCAGGCCCAGGCCCAGGTCGGCACCGCACGTGCCGATGAGCTGCCCAGCCTGTCGGTGTCCGGTGGATATACCGGGCTGCGCCTGCCTGAGTCGATGGCAGGCAGCGAGATCGGTGGCCATTACGCCGGCAGCAGCCAGGTCGCCTTCGACTTCAGCTATGGCGTGGACCTGTGGGGCGGCAAGCGCGCCGCTTGGGAAGCGGCCGTGGACGGCGCGCATGCGGCCACCGTCGAGGCCCAGGCCGCACGCCTGAACCTGTCCACCGGCATCACCCAGGCCTATGCCGACCTGGCCTACGCCTGGCAGCTCAACGATGTGGCCGAGGAAGAGCTGGCCCGTTCGCAGAAGTCGCTGGAACTGACCCGCCAGCGCCGCCGCGCCGGCATCGACAGCGATCTGCAGGTGCGCCAGGCCGAGGCCCGCGTACCGGCCGCGCAGCAGCAGGTGCAGGCCGCACAGCAGCGGATCGACGCGGCCCGCACCGCACTGGCCGCGCTGGTCGGCAAGGGCCCGGACCGTGGCCTGTCGATCCAGCGCCCGCAGCCGCTGAACCCGGTGGCGCTGCAGCTGCCGGGCGTGCTGCCCAGCGAACTGCTGGGCCGTCGCCCCGACATCGTTGCCGCACGCTGGCGCGTTGAAGCGGCCGACAAGCAGATCAAGGTTGCCAAGACCAGGTTCTACCCGAGCTTCAACCTGACCGCGCTGGCCGGCGTGGTCGCCCCGAACGTGGGCGACCTGCTGAAGAGCAGCTCCACCTTCGCCTACATCGGCCCGGCGCTGAGCCTGCCGATCTTCGAAGGCGGCAAGCTGCGCGCCAACCTCGCCAACACCGATGCGCAGTACGACCTGGCGGTGGCCAACTACAACCAGGCCGTGCTCGACGCACTGCGCGACGTCGCCGACCAGGTCAACGCGGTGCGCTCGCTGGCGCAGCAGGCGCACTCGCAGCAGCAGGCGGTGGATACCGCACGCTCGGCCTTCGACCTGGCCCAGCAGCGTTACCGCGCCGGCATCGGCAGCTACCTGGACGTGCTGACCGCGCAGTCCACCCTGCTGCAGTCGCAGCAGCAGCTGGCCGGCCTGCAGTCGCAGCAGGTGCAGTCCTCGGTGCGCCTGAGCAAGGCGCTGGGCGGTGGTTTCCAGCCCGCTGACGCCGACCGCGCACCGATCGCCTCCCATTCCGATTCCTCGCATTCCTGAAGACGTCCGCCATGAGCCAGACCCAAGACACCGCGGCCCCGGCCGCCCCCAACCGCCGCGGCAACCTGCTGCGCGGCCTGTTCGTGATCGTCGTGCTGCTGCTTGCCGCACTGGCGCTGTGGTACTTCATGTTCGGCCGTTGGTTCGAAGAGACCGACGATGCCTACGTGCAGGGCAACCAGGTGCAGATCACCCCGCTGGTGGCCGGTACCGTGGTCGCCATCAACGCCGATGACGGCATGCGCGTGGAGCGCGGCCAGCTGCTGGTGCAGCTGGACCCGTCCGACACCGCGGTGGCACTGCAGCAGGCCGAAGCCAACCTGGCCAAGACGGTGCGCCAGACCCGCGGTCTGTACCGCAGCGTGGAAGGCGCCCAGGCGGACTTGAACGCCCGCCAGGTGACCCTGAAGCGCGTGCGCGAAGACTTCGCCCGCCGCAAGGACCTGGCCGCCACCGGCGCCATCTCCAACGAAGAACTGGCCCACGCCCGTGACGAGCTGGCTGCCGCCGAAGCGGCCGTGGCCGGCTCGCGCGAGACCGTCGAGCGCAACCGCGCGCTGGTCGACGACACCGTGATCGCCACCCAGCCGGATGTGCAGGCGGCTGCCGCGCAGCTGCGCCAGGCCTTCCTCAACAACGCCCGCGCCGGCATCGTCGCGCCGGTCACCGGCTACGTCGCCCGTCGTTCGGTGCAGGTCGGCCAGCGCGTGCAGCCGGGCAATGCCCTGATGGCCGTGGTGCCGACCGAGCAGATGTGGGTCGAGGCCAACTTCAAGGAAACCCAGCTGCGCCACATGCGCCTGGGCCAGGAAGTGGAACTGAAGTCGGACCTGTACGCCGGTGACGTGAAGTACAAGGGCCGCATCCAGAGCCTGGGCCTGGGCACCGGCTCCGCGTTCTCGCTGCTGCCGGCGCAGAACGCCAGCGGCAACTGGATCAAGATCGTGCAGCGCGTGCCGGTGCGCATCGCCATCGATGCCAAGCAGCTGGCTGAACACCCGCTGCGCATCGGCCTGTCGATGAAGGCTGAAGTGAGCCTGCGCGACCAGAAGGGCGAAGTGCTGCCGAGCACTCCGGCCAAGGGCACGGTGTTCGACACCGACGTGTATGCCAAGCAGCTGCATGATGCCGACGAGGTGATCCACACGATCATCCAGGGCAACCTGCCGCAGCAGCAGGCGAAGGTGGGCTGAGGTCGCCATGTCCGCACAAGCTCCAGCCGCGCCCGGCGCTCCGGGCGCACCGGCGGCGCCGGGTGCGGCCTCCGGGTTCCTGCCGCCCAGCGTCGCACTGTGCACTGTGGGCCTGGCGATGGCCTCGTTCATGCAGGTGCTCGACACCACCATCGCCAACGTCTCGCTGCCGACCATCGCCGGCAATCTCGGCGCCAGTTCGCAGCAGGCGACCTGGGTCATCACCTCGTTCGCGGTCAGCACGGCCATCGCGCTGCCGCTGACCGGCTGGCTCAGCCGCCGTTTCGGCGAACGCAAGCTGTTCGTCTGGGCCACGCTGGCCTTTGTCATCACCTCGCTGCTGTGCGGCCTGGCGCAGAGCATGGGAATGCTGGTGCTGTCGCGTGCGCTGCAGGGGTTCGTGGCCGGCCCGATGTACCCGATCACGCAGTCGCTGCTGGTCTCGATCTATCCGCGCGAGAAACGCGGGCAGGCATTGGCACTGCTGGCGATGATCACGGTGGTTGCGCCGATCTGTGGCCCGATCCTCGGTGGCTGGATCACCGACAACTACAGCTGGGAGTGGATCTTCCTGATCAACGTGCCGCTGGGCATCTTCGCTGCGCTGGTGGTGGGCAACCAGCTGAAGGGGCGCCCGGAGCAGATCGAGAAGCCGAAGATGGACTACGTCGGCCTGGTCACCCTGGTGATCGGCGTCGGTGCGCTTCAGCTGGTCCTCGACCTGGGCAACGACGAGGACTGGTTCTCGTCGATGAAGATCGTGGTGCTGGCCTGCGTGGCGGTGGTGACACTGACGGTGTTCCTGATCTGGGAGCTGACCGACAAGGATCCGATCGTTGACCTGAAGCTGTTCCGGCACCGCAACTTCCGCGCCGGTACGCTGGCGATGGTGGTGGCCTACGCAGCGTTCTTCAGCGTGGCGCTGCTGATCCCGCAGTGGCTGCAGCGTGACATGGGCTACACCGCGATCTGGGCGGGCCTGGCGACGGCGCCGATCGGCATCCTGCCGGTGATCATGACCCCGTTCGTGGGCAAGTATGCGTCGCGCTTCGATATGCGCATGCTGGCCACGGTCGCGTTCATCGTGTTGTCGATGACCAGCTTCCTGCGATCGAACTTCAACCTGCAGGTGGACTACATGCACGTGGCCGGCGTACAGCTGATCATGGGCATCGGCGTCGCGCTGTTCTTCATGCCGGTGCTGCAGATCCTGCTGTCGGACCTGGATGGACGCGAGATCGCGGCGGGCTCCGGCCTGGCCACGTTCCTGCGTACGCTGGGTGGCAGTTTCGCGGCGTCGCTGACGACGTGGCTGTGGGCGCGGCGCACCCAGGTGCACCATGCCGACCTGACCGAGCATATCTCGGCCTATCAGCCGGGCATGCAGGACCAAGTGGCGGCGATGGGGCAGGGCGACCTGCAGCACGGCGCAGCGGTACTGAACAACATGATCAACCACCAGGCATCGCAGATGGGCTTCAACGACATCTTCTTCCTGCTGGGCTGGATCTTCCTGGCGATCATCACGTTCCTGTGGCTGGCCAAGCCGCCATTCGGCGCAGGTGCGGGTGCAGCCGCCGGTGGTGGGCACTGAAACTCCCTGGAAACACCGTGCTGTATTTTGACCCCGCCGCGAGGCGGGGTTTTTGTTGGGGCGACGCTGGTCGCGCGGGCATTGCCCTCGGGGTGGTGCAACGGCGCAGGTTCAGCGCGTGCGATAGACGCGTTTGAACACCACCGGTCGGAAGACAATCGGGAAATGGCCCAGATCCCCGCCGCAAGTACGGCGCCGCATGCGAGCCAGCCGGCAGTGGCCTGAAATCGGCTGCCGACAAGTGCGCCGCAGATGATGGCGGCGACAAAGACAAGCATTACGGCCTCCTTTGATGCGCCGTAATGGACCTCGGCCTGGCATCCCACGCATACGCTTACGCCGTGGTTCGAGCCGGTATGGCAGTGTGGGCAGATGATGCTGCGCTGCATTGGTGCGTCCTTTGGGGGAGAGGAGGGGCGCTGGTCAGGTCGTGGCGATACACCCGCAGCCGGCTCCCGCAAATCTGCCTCCCACCGAAAAGGAATCGGGTGGATCTCGACTAGGAAAAGTACGAATTGAACGGGGAACGTGAAATGCGCCCCAAAAGGGGGCCGTTCAAGGTCCGGTGACGACGCGCCGGGAGTAGGTATGCACCCGCAGACGACGCCCTGACGGTGCGAGATACGACAGTCCGAGTGGCGGTTGCGATGCCAGGATCGCCAAACCCCGGAAACGAAAAAACCCGCTTTCGCGGGTTTGATCATCTTGAGTCGTGGTGCCCAGGAGAGGACTCGAACCTCCACGGTTTTACCCGCTAGTACCTGAAACTAGTGCGTCTACCAATTCCGCCACCTGGGCGACTCAGGAGATGAATTGTGCGGGACGGCAGAGAGTGTGTCAACAACATTTCACACATTTTTCTGCGGCTGCACGCCCAGGTGAAGCAGCAGGCTGCGCATCGCCGGTGAAAGCTGCGCCCATCCGGTGAAACAGGCGCACAGGCGGCGTTGTGCCCACGCATCTGCAAGCGGCACCGCAACGGTACGCGTACTGCGTCGATGCTGGCGCGCAATGGTACGCGGCACGATGCCGACACCAATGCCGTGGCCGACCATGATGCAGACTCCCTCGAAGGTCTTCATGCGGATGCGCACGTCCAGGCGACGCCCGATGTCGCGCGCCTGGTCTTCGATGTAGGTCTGCAGTGCATTGCCATCGGCCAGGGCAACGAAGGTCTCGCCGGCAACATCGGTGAAGGCCACGCTGCGCCGCGATGCGAAGCGATGGTCTGCGGGCAGCAGCATCACCAGCGGATCTTCGGCGACCACATGCTGCTGCAGGCCGGCAGCGTCGACGGCATCGCTGATGATGCCGGCCTCGGCCTGGCCAGCACTGATCGCACGCACGACTTCAGGGCTGGTGCGCTCCAGCAGTTCCACGTGCAGGCGCGGGCGTTCGGCCAGCCATGGCGCGAGCCGCGAGGGCAGGTAGTTGGTCAGCGCTGCGGTGTTGGCATACAGATGCAGGGTGCCGCGCGCACCGTGTGCAAACGCCTGCAGTTCACCGCGCAGCTGTGCCTGCTGCTGCAGGATCAGGCGTGCATGGTGGGCGAGGGCGGCACCGGCTTCGGTCAGGCTGACACCGCGCGGATGCCGGTTCAACAACGCGGTGCCGGCATCGGCTTCGATCGTGCGCAGGCGTTCGCTGGCCGACGCCAGTGCCAGGTTTGCCTGCGCTGCGCCGGCCGTGATGCTGCCCGCCTCGGCAATCGCCAGGAACAGGCGCAGGTCGGCGATATCCATCCGCATGTGATGCCCTCATCGCAACGGCTGCGCCTTCGGATCAGCCGAAGGCGAGGCCGGGAAGACCGCATTGTGCGCCTGGCTACGGCCCGATCCAATGACGGCATGAATGAATCGACGTACTTCTATCTGTTGCTGGTGGTGGTGTTCGTGCTGGCCGGTGTGGTCAAGGGTGTGACTGGGATGGGGTTGCCGACGGTGGCGATGGGGCTGCTCGGCAGTACGCTGTCGCCGGTGGCGGCGGCGTCGATGCTGTTCATTCCCACCTTCGTCACCAATGCGTGGCAGCTGTTGTCGGGGCCGTCGCTGGGCCACATCGTTCGGCGGCTGTGGCCGATGATGCTGGCGGTGGTGATGGTGACGCTGGGCTCGGCCGCGCTGCTGGTGCGGGTCGATCGCACCTGGTCGCGCGTTGCGCTGGGCGTGGCATTGGTGGTCTATGCCGCCTATGCGTTGCTTGCGCCGGTGTTCCGCGTGCAGCAGCGGCGCGAGCGTTGGCTGGGGCCGCTGGTGGGGGCGTTGTCGGGCGTGGTGACCGGCGCCACCGGCGTGTTCGTGATGCCGGCGGTGCCGTACCTGCAGTCGCTGGGGTTGCAGCGCGAGGAGCTGGTGCAGGCGTTGGGGCTGGCGTTCACGGTGTCAACGATTTCGCTGACCGCCGGCCTGGTGCTGCATGGCGCATTCGGCATCCAGCAGCTGGGGCTGAGTGCGCTGGCGGTGCTGCCGGCATTGCTGGGCATGTGGCTGGGGCAGGTGATCCGGCAGCGCATCAGTGCGCGGGTGTTCCGGGGCTGCTTCCTGGGTTTCCTGCTGCTGCTCGGGCTGGAACTGGTGCTGCGGCCGCTGCTCTGATGCCGGGCATGAAAAAACCCGCTCTCGCGGGTTTTTCTCATTCTCGACGTGGTGCCCAGGAGAGGACTCGAACCTCCACGGTTTTACCCGCTAGTACCTGAAACTAGTGCGTCTACCAATTCCGCCACCTGGGCGTCGAGGAGCGAGATTATGGGGTGTTGTTACGGGGGTGTCAACACTTTTTCTGGATCCGGTGTCGGACCTCGTTTCGCGTGCGGAGCGGGCTCTGACCCCATCTCACTCGCTTGGGGTCGGAGCGCTTTCCTTCGGAAAGAAATTCGGCCCCGTTGCTGGATTGCAGGCAAAAAAAATCCCCGCCGAAGCGAGGAGTTTTTTCGTTGGTGCCCAGGAGAGGACTCGAACCTCCACGGTTTTACCCGCTAGTACCTGAAACTAGTGCGTCTACCAATTCCGCCACCTGGGCGTTCCAGAGGCGCAATTGTGAAGATGAATCCGCAGGCTGTCAACGACTTCCTGAATATTTTTCACGCAAGGCCTTCAAGACGGCCACTGACCCGTTCTGCACGCCGTCAACGGCTACCATGTAGGGCGATGACTACCAAAAAACCAAGCAAGGGCGGGAGCACCTCCCGCAGCCAGGCCCCGAAGAAGGGCGCCAAGGCGGGCACGGCCCGCGCCACCAAGCCGGGCAAGCCGTTGCCGGGCTGGTTCCCTGAATTGAATGAAGGCGGCGCACCGCCGCGTGGCCGCAAGGTCCGCAGCAGCGACGCACCGGGCCCGGCCCCGGGCCGCAAGTTGCCGCCGACCGGCAAGGTGATCGACGATCCCTATGCCGCCCGCGAAGCAGAGAAGTACGAACAGCCCATCGCCAGCCGCGAAGCCATCCTGGCCCTGCTGGAGCGTTGCGAAGGGCCGCAGACGGCAGAGGAACTGGGCGCACGCCTGGGCCTGACCGCCCCGGACCGTGCCGAAGCACTGTCGCGCCGGCTCGGCGCCATGGTCCGCGACGGCCAGCTGGTGCAGAACCGCCGCGGCGGCTTCGCCCCGATCCAGACCCTGAACCTGGTCACCGGCGTGGTGATCGCCAACCCGGAGGGGTTCGGCTTCCTGCGCCCGGTCGAGGGCGGCGACGACCTGTTCCTGCCGCCGTATGAAATGCGCAAGGTCATGCACGGCGACAAGGTGCTGGCCCGCGTGACCGGCATCGACCACCGTGGCCGCCGCGAAGGCAGCATCGCCCGCGTGCTGGAGCGCGGCATGACCCGCCTGATCGGTCGCTTCAGCATCGAGATGGGCATCAACTACGTGGTGCCCGACGACAAGCGCGTGCAGCGCAACGTGCAGGTGCCGCCGGACCAGACCGGTGGTGCGCGCGACGGCCAGCTGGTGGTCTGCGAACTGACCCAGGCGCCGGACAGCCGTCGCCCGCCGATCGGCCGCATCATCGCCGTGCTCGGCGACAAGCTGACCGCCTCGCTGGTGGTGGAGACCGCCATCCACGGCCATGAACTGCCGTTCGAGTTCCCGCAGGAAGTGCTGGACGAAGCCGCCTCAGTGCCGCTGGTGGTCGAGCCGGCGATGATCGGCGACCGCGTGGACCTGCGCAGCATGCCGCTGGTCACCATCGACGGTGAAGATGCCAAGGACTTCGACGACGCGGTGTACTGCGAGCCGAACGCCGATGGCTTCCGGCTGGTGGTGGCGATTGCCGATGTCTCCAACTACGTCCGGCCCGGCACGCCACTGGACGAAGAGGCGCAGAAGCGTGCCACCTCGGTGTACTTCCCGGGCTTCGTGGTGCCGATGCTGCCGGAGACGCTCTCCAACGGCATCTGTTCGCTGATGCCGAAGGTCGACCGCATGTGCTTCGTCTGCGACATGCAGATCGACCGCGACGGTCTGGTCACGCATTCGCGCTTCTACGAAGCGGTGATGAACTCGCATGCGCGCCTGACCTACACCCAGGTGTGGAAGGCGGTGGGTGAGGACGATGCCGATACCAAGGCCTGGATGGGCGACCTGCTGCCGCAGGTGCAGCGCCTGCACCAGCTGTACAAGGTCCTGTCCAAGGCGCGTGCCAAGCGTGGCGCCATCGAGTTCGAAAGCAGCGAAGTGCGCTTCGTGCTGGACAACCGCGGTGAAGTGACCCAGGCCGGCATGCTGGTGCGCAATGACGCGCACAAGCTGATCGAGGAATGCATGATCGCGGCCAATGTGGAGGCGGCGAAGTACCTGCTGTCGCGCCATGTGCCGGCCCCGTACCGCATCCACGAGAAGCCGCCGGAAACCAAGTACGCCGACCTGCTGGAATTCCTCAAGGAGTTCAAGCTGAGCCTGCCGCCGTGGTCGAAGGTGCGCCCGGGCGATTACACCAAGCTGCTGAAGAAGATCCGCGACCGCCCCGATGCCACGCTGCTGGAATCGGTGCTGCTGCGCAGCCAGAGTCTGGCGATCTACAGCCCGGAAAACCACGGTCACTTCGGCCTGGCGCTGGAGGCGTACGCGCACTTCACCTCGCCGATCCGCCGTTACCCCGACCTGCTGGTGCACCGCGCGATCAAGCACGCGCTGTCCGGCAAGCCGCTGGACAAGTTCACCTACAACGCGCGCGAAATGGCCGCGCTGGCGCTGCAGTGCTCCGAGCGCGAGCGCCGTGCCGATGAAGCCGAGCGCGAGGTCGACGAACGTTACCGCGCGGCGTGGATGGAAAAGCACGTGGGTGGCCAGTTCGATGGCGTGATCAGCGGCGTGACCAGCTTCGGCCTGTTCGTGGAGCTGGACGAGTCGAAGGTGCAGGGCCTGGTGCACGTGACCCAGCTGCCGCAGGACTATTACAAGTTCGACGCCACGCGCAAGACGCTGACCGGCGAGCGCCGCGGCAGCAGCTACCGGCTGGGTGACCGCGTGCGGATCCTGGTACTGAAGGCCAGCATGGAAGAGCGCAAGATCGACTTCCGCCTGGTCGAACACAAGGGCGAGGACGAAGGCGATGGCCTGCCGCCGCTGCCGGAGCGTGGCAAGCCGGCCAAGCGGAAGAAAGAGAAATACTGATGACCGTGGTAGTGCCGGCCGCTGGCCGGCATCCATGGCACCCTCGGCACCGACGGGTTGCCGGCCAGCGGCCGGCACCACCAGGAGACATCGCATGCAAGGCCAACCCGAATACAGTGGCGGCTGCCAGTGCGGCGCGATCCGCTTCCAGGTGCGTGGCGCGCTGACCGACAGTTCGATCTGTCATTGCCGGATGTGCCAGAAGGCCTTCGGTGCCTACTACGCACCGCTGGTGTCGGTGCGTGGCGTGCAGTTCAGCTGGACCCGTGGCCAGCCGCGCTATTTCCAGTCCTCCAACGTGGTGCGCCGGGGCTTCTGTGCCGACTGCGGTACGCCGCTGAGCTACGAGGCGCCGGACGGCGTGGCGGTGGCGGCCGGCGCCTTTGACGAACCCGAGCGCCTGCCGCCGACGATCCAGTACGGGGTCGAGCGCAAGCTGCCGTTCGTCGATACGCTGGCCAGCCTGCCGGCCCGTCGTACCGAGGAAGACATCGCGGCGCTGGAGTTCCTGGCCACCATCGTGTCCCATCAGCACCCGGACCACGACACGCCGCACTGGCCGCCGCGCAGCCGGTAACGCCCCTGTAGCGCCGAGCCCAGGCTCGGCTGGCAGGTCGCCGCGGCCTCAGCCCGGCAGCGAGCGCAGGCTCGGCTCAACAGGGGCCCCGCCGCAGCGCCCGGCCCGCCGATGCTCTACCATAGCCACCCCCTTTCCGGTCCCCGCCCGCATGAGCAAGAACAGCCAGTGGATCGTCGGCGTCAACGCCGTCGCCTCCTCCATCGAGAACGACGCCGAGAACGTCCGCGAAGTGCTGGTCGAGGCCGGTGCGAAGAACCCGCGCCTGACCGAGATCGAGGAAAACGCCCGCCGCAAGGGCATCGACGTGCGCAAGGTGAACAGCCAGGCGCTGGACGGTGTCGGCGGTTCGGTACGCCACCAGGGCGTGGCCGCGCGCTATGCCGCCGCCCGCACTTACAGCGAGAACGAGCTGGAGGGCCTGGTCACCGCAGCCGAGGGCAAGGCCCTGCTGCTGGTGCTGGACGAAGTGCAGGACCCGCACAACCTTGGCGCTTGCCTGCGCTCGGCGGCTGCCGCAGGCGCCACTGCCGTGATCATCCCCAAGGACAAGTCGGCCACGGTGAACGCGACCGTGCGCAAGACTTCGGCCGGTGCCGCCGATCTGATCCCGGTGGTGGCGGTGACCAACCTGTCGCGTTGCCTGAAGGACCTGCAGAAGCAGGGCGTGTGGATCTACGGCCTGGCCGGCGAAGCCACTGCGTCGCTGTACCAGCTGGACCTGAAGGGCAACATTGCCCTGGTGCTGGGTGGCGAGGCCGATGGCCTGCGCCGCCTGACCCGCGAGAACTGCGATGGCCTGGTCAAGATCCCGATGCCGGGCGAGATCGAGAGCCTGAATGTTTCCGTCGCCGCGGGCGTCAGCCTGTTCGAGGCCGTGCGCCAGCGCGGTTGATTTCGGGGTCGGATCTCTTTTCCATGTGCCGTGTCGACCAAGGTCGACACCTACCGGGCCGTTGCTGTGTCGACCAAGGTCGACACCCACCGGGCAGTCGCCAACCTGGGTTGGCGCCCTTGCCGCCTCACCCCGCGCTGCCGCCCAGTGCCTTGAACAGGGTGACGTCGTTGTTCAGCTGGCCCTGGCGTACGCGCGCCAGCGACAGCTCGGCATCACGCCGGGTCTGCTGGGCCTCCAGCCAGGTGCGCAGGTCGGTGGCACCTACGCGGTAGCGCACTTCCTGCGCGCGCTCCACTTCCACTGCTTCGTCGTACGACGCCTGCGAGGCCGCCACCTGGCGCGCCAGCTGCTCTCGTGCCGACAGCGCGTTGTCCACTTCCGACAGCGCGGTGTACAGCGTCCTGCGGAAATTGGTCGCGGCGATCTGATAGCTGGTGCCGGCGATGTCGGTATCCAGCTGTGCGCGCTGCAGGTTGAGGAACGGCAGCGACAGGCCGGCGCCCAGCGTGGCCACCGGGTTGCGCAGCACGTCACCCAGCGACGTTGCACTGGAGCCGAGGCTGCCGGTCAGGCTCAGCGCCGGGTAGTACTGGGTAGCGGTCACCTTGATGGTCTTCAGGCTGTTGCGCAGGCGAAGTTCGGCCGCGCGCAGGTCGGGACGGCGGCCGAGCAGCTCGGCCGGCAGGCCTTCGTTGATCCCGGGGCTGCGTGCGCCCAGCAGGTCCTGCGGTTCGTCCTGCTGCGGCCAGGGCGTGCCGTCCAGCAGCACGGTCAATGCATTGCGCACCTCCACCCGCTGCTGTTCCAGCGCGCTCTGCGAGGAACGCTGCGACTGCAGGTTCTGCAGCGCCTGGCGCACTTCCAGGCGCGATACCGCACCAGCGTCGAAGCGGGCCTGCACCAGGTCGCGGGTGCGCTCCAGCCGCTCCAGGTTGGCCTGGCCGGTGGCGATGGACTGGTTGAGATAGGCCAGGTTCCAGTACTGGGTGATGGTGTCGCCGATCACCAGCAGCGCGGTGTTCTGCCGGTCTTCCTCGCTGGCCTCGGCTTCCCAGCGGGCGATGTCGCGCTGGGTGCGCAGACGGCCCCACAGATCGACCTCCCAGCCCAGCGAGACGCCGGTGGAATAGCTGCGGCGCCAGTCGTCGGCCTGATCGGTGGCGCGGCTGGCATTGCCGCTGACGCCGGACGACGAAGGCTGCGGCCACAGCGCATTGCTGGCCAGGCCGGCCTGCAGGCGCGACCGCTGCACGGCCAGGCCAGCGGCGGCCAGATCGCTGTTGGCGGCCAGCGCCTGCGCCACCAGGCGGTTCAGTCGTTCATCGCCGAAGCCCGTCCACCAGCTGTCCTGGCGGATGTCGCGGCCCGGTGTATCCAGGCTGCTGCGCGGGTCGTCGGCCGGTGCGTTGAGGGTGGCATCGCCACGGCCGTAGCTGGCCGCCACATCGGGGGCCTGCACCGGGTAGCGGCCCACCGAGGCACAGCCTGAGAGGGCAAGCAGAACAGCGCCCACCAGCAGCAGGCGCGAGGGAGCAGGGAAGGGCAGTCGGGTCATCATCTTCATTCGCGGGCCAGGGCCTCCACCGGGTCCAGCTGCGCGGCGTTGCGCGCGGGCAGGAAGCCGAATGCCACGCCGATCAGGGTCGAGCAGGCGAACGCGGCAACGATCGAGGCGGTGGAGAACAGCACCTGGAAGTCACTGGCGAAGCGGCCGATCATCGAGCCCAGCAGCAGGGCCAGGCCGATGCCAAGCAGACCACCGAGCAGGCACACCAGCACCGCTTCGATCAGGAACTGCTGGCGGATGTCACTCTGCCGTGCCCCCACCGCCATGCGCACGCCGATTTCGCGGGTACGCTCGGTGACCGAGACCAGCATGATGTTCATCACGCCGATGCCGCCGACCAGCAGCGCGATGGCGGCGATGGCGCCGATCAGCAGGGTCATCGTGCGCGTGGTCTGCTCGATGGTCTGGCGGATCTCGGCGCTGTTGCTGAGGAAGAAGTCCTCGGTGCCGTGGCGCAGGGTCAGCAGGCGGGTGATCGCTTCCTGCGCCGCATCCATCGGCGTGTCGTCGTCCACGCGCACGGTGATGCTGGAAACGTGGCTCTGGCCGAGCATGCGCGACATCACCGTGGTGTAGGGCACCCACACGCTGAGGCTGGTGCTGCCACCAAAGCCGAAGCTCTGGCGCTTGGCCACGCCGACCACGCGTGCCGGTACGTTGCCGAGCAGGATCACCTGGCCGACCGGATCGACATCGGGGAAGAACTGGGTCTGGGTGTTCTCGTCGATCACCGCCACCTGGCCGAGGCCCTTCACCGCGTCGGTATCGAAGAAGCTGCCGCTGAGCAGGGTCACGCCCTTGACCCGGAAGAACTGCTCGCCGACGCCACTGACCTGGGCGGTGGAGGACTGGTTGCGGTAACGCGCGGTGACCGAGGTCGACACGCTGGGGGTGGCGCTGTCCACGTAGCTCTGCTTTGCCAGTGCATCGGCATCGCTGGCCTTGAGCGTCTGCACCCGCGCCGAGCGCATGTCGCCGAAACCACGGCCGGGATAGACGTCGATGGTGTTGGTGCCGAGCGCGCTGATGTTCTGCAGGATCTGCTGCTGCGAGCCATTTCCCAGCGCCACCACCGAGACCACCGAGGCGATGCCGATGATGATGCCGAGCATGGTCAGGAAGGTGCGCAGCCGATGTGCGTTCATCGCCAGCAGGGCCATGCGGAACGCTTCGGTGAAGCGGTCACGGGCCGCCTGCCAGCTGTTGCCGCGGGCCACGCCGGTGCTGGCCTCGCGCTGCGCGCGGTAGGTCGGTGCGTTCGGATTGGTGCGGTCGGCGATGATCTCGCCATCGCGGATTTCGATGATGCGCTGCGCGTGTTCGGCCACGCTCATGTCGTGGGTGACGATGATGATGGTGTGGCCTTCGGCGTGCAGCTCGCCGAGGATCGCCATCACTTCCTCGCCGGATTTCGTGTCGAGCGCGCCGGTCGGTTCGTCGGCCAGGATCACCTCGCCGCCGTTCATCAGCGCACGTGCGATCGACACGCGCTGCTGCTGGCCACCGGACAGCTGGCCCGGCTTGTGGTGCATGCGGTCGCCCAGGCCCAGCCGCTGCAGCAGCTGCTCGGCACGCGCGTTGCGCACCGGGCCGGGGCTGCCGGCATACACCGCCGGTACCTCCACGTTGCCGCGCGCATCCAGGTCGCCCAGCAGGTGGTAGCGCTGGAAGATGAAGCCGAAATGCTCGCGGCGCAGTTCGGCCAGTTCATCCGGCGCCATCCTGCCGGTTTCGCGGCCGGCCACCTGGTAGCTGCCGCGGGTAGGGCGATCGAGGCAGCCGAGGATGTTCATCAGCGTCGACTTGCCCGAGCCGGACTGGCCGACGATCGCCACCATCTCGCCGGCGTGGATATCCAGGTTGACGTCGCGCAGGACGGCGATCACATCATCGCCTGCCGGGAATTCGCGCCGCAGGTCGCGCAGGCGCAGCAGCGGCGCCTTCGTGCTCATCGGCGCGGACCCATGCCCGGGCCGCCGACCCGCATCTGCATGCCGCCGCGGTTGCCGCCGCCGGCGCTGGCACCGGCCGCACCGGCTTCGCCCACCACCACGCGTTCGCCTTCCTTCAGCCCGGACAGGATTTCGGCCGAGGCGCCGTTGTTGATGCCCACGGTGACCTTGCGCGGTTGCGGCTGGCCCTTGTCGTCCAGCACCCGCACCATGCGCTCGTCGCCGCGGCGCTTCGGTCCCAGCGCCACCGCCGGCACCATCAGCACGTCCTTGGCCTGCTTGAGCAGTACCGAGACCTGCGCGGTCATGTCGATGCGCAGGGTGCCGTCCGGGTTTTCCACGTCGAACAGCGCGTTGTAGTAGACCGCGCTGCTGGAACTGGAGCTGGACGAACTGCTGGAGCTGGACGAGTTCTCGTTGGCGATCGAGGCCGGCGCCGGATTGATCTGGCGCAGCGTGGCGTGGTACTTGCGGTCGGGGTCACCCAGGGTGGTGAAGTACACCGGCATGCCGGCCTTGATCTTGACCACGTCGGCCTCGGAGATCTCGGCGTTGACCGTGACCACGTCCAGCCGCGCCAGCATCACGATGGTGGGCGCGGTCTGGTTGGCGTTCACGGTGCGGCCTTCCTCGGCCACCACCGCCACCACGGTGCCATCCATCGGCGCGGTGATGCGGGTGTAGGCCAGGTTGGCGCGGGCGGTGCCCAGCTCGGTCTGGCGGCCCTTGATCTGCGCCTCGTAGGACTGCAGCTGGGCGCGGGCAGTTTTCAGCTGTGCTTCGGCGGCATCGTATTCCTGGCGCGAGGTGGCCTCGGCCGCCAGCATCTGCTGCTGGCGTGCGAACTCCAGTTCGGCCTGGCGCAGGGTGGCCTGCTGCACGGCGCGCTGGGCGGTGACCTGGTCCAGCGAAGCCTGCGCGTTGAGCACCTGGTTCTGCTGGGTGGTGGCATCGATCTCGGCGATCAGGTCGCCTTCCTTCACGGTATCGCCCAGCTGTACCTTCAGCGACTTGATCTGGCCCGAGGCCTGCGCACCGACGCTGACCAGCTTGTAGGCGTCGATCACGCCGGTGGCTTCCACGGTCTGCTCGATGTCGCCGCGGCTGACCGGCGTGGTCGCCACCGCCGGGGCGGCGGGTTTGCGCAGCAGCCACCAGGCGGCGACGGCCACGATGAGGGCGAGCAGGGCGATCAGTATCAGGCGACCACGGCGGGTCGCGGGCAACAGGCGGAACGTCACGTCGTGGCTTCACTCTCGGGGCCGCGGCGGCGGCGTTGGTGGGCATTGTGAAGACCGGGCGACAGGCGGCTCAATCCTCGGGGTATGTCTCTATGTAACACTGTCGGTGAATACGCGTAACCACAGGTATCCCGCTCATGGCTGGATACACTGGTACGCATTGCCCCGGATGCGGTTCAGCTGCCGACACGGGATGATCGCGACATGGAGACTGAAAACACGATGCATCGACTGCTGATCGTCGACGACGACAACGACATCCGCACCCTGCTGGCCGAGCAGCTCGGCCGTGCCGGCTACCAGGTGAGCACGGCCGCAGACGGCACCGCCATGCGCCAGCTGCTGGACCGCGAGCACGTGGACCTGATCGTGCTTGACCTCAACCTGCCGCGCGAGGATGGCCTGACCCTGTGCCGCGACCTGCGGGCGCGCTCGAACACGCCGGTGATCATGCTGACCGCGCGTGCCGAGCCGATCGACCGCGTGCTCGGCCTGGAAATGGGCGCCGACGACTACCTGGCCAAGCCGTTCGAACCGCGCGAGCTGCTGGCGCGCATCCGCAACGTGCTGCGCCGGACCGAGGCGCTGCCGGCCAACCTGGAGCCGCTGGCGGTGCGCCGTGCGCGTTTCTCGCGCTGGGTGTTCGACCTGGAGCATCGCCACCTGGTCGATCCGGACGACCGCGTGGTGGTGCTGTCCGGTGCCGAGTTCCGCCTGCTGCGCGTGTTCATCGCCCATGCCAACAAGGTGCTGTCGCGCGAACAGCTGGTCGCGCTC
Organism: Stenotrophomonas sp. YJH_SMC_6; assembly: GCF_059371335.1. Lineage (NCBI taxonomy): Bacteria > Pseudomonadati > Pseudomonadota > Gammaproteobacteria > Lysobacterales > Lysobacteraceae > Stenotrophomonas > Stenotrophomonas sp. YJH_SMC_6. Next base: position 119,855 of record NZ_JCAFUM010000006.1, read on the forward strand.
AGCAGCGGCCGCAACTACGAGGCGCAGGATCGCGCGATCGACCTGCAGGTCAGCCGCCTGCGCAACAAGCTGGGCGATGACGGTGGGCCGGATGGCCTGATCAAGACCGTGCGCAACGAAGGCTACGTGCTGGCCTCCTCGGTGAACCTGGAATAAGCCGTCATGAAGCGCCTGCGCCATTTCCTGTCCTCGATGGTCGGGCGGTTGTTCGTCATCCTGCTGTTGGGCATGAGCGTGGCTGCGATCGGCGCGACCATGCTGGCCACCTCCAAACGCCAGCAGGAGTTCGAGCGGCAGAACCTGAACCGCATCGCCGACCGCCTGCAGGGCTACGTCAACCTGCTCGATGGCAATCCCGAACTGCGCGAGCGACTGCTTGAGATCGGTGGGCCCAGCGTGCGTGCGCTGCAGCCTGGCGCGCGCCTGGGGCGGGCGGATACCGCACTGATGGAAGTCCTGGATGACCGGCCCGGCCCGGTGTCGCGCGCGCATGTGCACTTCACCTCGTTCCGTTCCTGCATTCCCAAGCTGCAGGATCTGCTGCCGCCACCGCCGCCGGGGCACCGACGGCATCCGCGTGAGCGCGATCCGGCCTTCATTCCGCCCAAGTGTCGCGCGGTTGATGTGACGCTCAACGACGGTACGCTGCTGAAGCTGGCGCTGGATTCGCCAGCAGTGGCCCACAACGGCATTCTGGCCGTGGACCCGTGGTTCCTGACCCTGCTGGTGCTGGCGATTGCCGTGCTGGCCTATATCGTTGCGCGCATGGCCAGTGCGCCGCTGCAGGAGCTGGCGGCAGCCGCGGAGGATCTCGGCGACGATCTGCAGCGCGATCCACTGCCGTTGCGCGGGCCGCGCGAGGTGCAGCGCGCCGCCGAGGCCTTCAATGCCATGCAGCACCGCCTGCAGCGGCACCTGGCCGAACGCACGCAGATGCTGGCGGCGATCACCCATGACCTGCAGACCCCGTTGACCCGCCTGCGCCTGCGCCTGGAGAACGTCAGCGACGAGGTGCTGCGCGAGCGCCTGATCGGCGATCTGGCGGCGATGCAGGCACTGGTGCGCGAAGGCCTGGAGCTGGCCCGCAGTGCCGAGAGCGCCGAGCAGCGCGCCGCGCTGGATCTGGATTCGCTGCTGGAAAGCATCGTGGAAGACGCCGCAGAGGGTGGTGCCGACGTGGTCTTCGAGGGCGGCACCGGTGCGGTGCTGATGTTGCGCCCGCTGGCCATGCACCGTCTGTTCTCCAACCTGGTGGATAACGCCGTGATGTATGCCCACCGCGTGCGCGTGCGGGTGGAACGCAGCGGCGGCACGATCACGGCGATGGTGTCCGACGATGGCCCGGGCCTGGCGGAAGACCAGCTGGAGGCCGTGTTCGACCCGTTCGTGCGGGTGGAAACCTCGCGTTCGCGGGAAACCGGCGGCGCCGGGCTGGGCCTGACCATCGCGCGCGCCCTGGCCGAGAAGGATGGCGCGCGGCTGTGGCTGCGCAACCGTGCCGAGGGCGGTCTGCAGGCGGTGGTGCAGTGGCCGGCCAGTGCGCAGGTGGTGCCGCCTGGCCGGCCCGGCTGAGCCCCGCCGGACGCACGCGATGACGCCGGGGCCAGGGTTTGGCCTATCATCTGCTCATCTCCCCAGTTTCTCCCCGATGAGTCAACCCGTTCCTGACGGCACGCCGTTCCGCGTTGCCCGGTCGTTCCCGCTTGCTGCCATGCCCTGCAGCCGTTACCGGCCACTGCCGCCGAGCTGATGGGCAGGTCAGGGGACAACGGGTGCTGGGTGGAGCGCCGCGTTTCGAAGGCCAGGCAGGCACTGCAGCGCGGTCTGCTGTGGGTGTTGCTGGTGCTGGCGCTGCCGCTGGCCGCGCAGGAGGGCGCGCCGCCGCTGCGCGACTACGCCATCGACGTGTGGACCTCGCGCAATGGCCTGCCGCACAACTCGCTGCGCGATATCGCGCAGACTCCCGAGGGGCACCTGTGGTTTGCCACCTGGGAGGGCCTGGTCCGCTACAACGGCCTGGATTTCACCGTGTTCGACCGCAGCACCCGCCCGGGGCTGCGCGACAACGGCATCGGCGCACTGCTGGTCGATCGGCAGGGAGGGCTGTGGATCAGTGATTCGCGCGGTAACGTCAGCCATCGTGGCAACGACGGCCAGTGGCGGGTCTGGGAGCATCAGGCCGACACCCCGCAGGTGCTGATCCAGTCCATGCAGATGGACAGCCAGGGGCGCCTGTGGCTGCTGTACGAAGGCAAGGGTATCGGCTATCTCACGCCGGACAAGGGCATCGTCTACCAGGCGCCGGCGGCCGACCTGCCGATGGCGATGAGCTTCACCAAGCTGGTGGTCGATGCGCAGGACCGGGTCTGGGTTGGCACGCTTGACGGGCTGGTGCTGCGCGACAACGACGGCGTGCTCAAGCGCGCGCCCGCGGCGTGGGGCCTGGGTGCCGGCACCGGCCTGTCCTGGCCGTACCGGGCTCCTGATGGCGCGCTGTGGATCGTCGCTGGCGAGCGCCTGTACCGCGTGGAGGACGATCAGCTGGTGCTGGTGCACCGGCTGCCGGGACAGCTGCACATGACCTCGATGCTGCAGGACCGGCACGGCGACCTGTGGCTGGGAACCGAGAACCAGGGCCTGCTGCGGATCTCGGCGCATGGTCTGGAACGATTGCCGGCCGGCCTGAACCTGCCGGGCGGGCGCGTGGTCAGCCTGCGCGAGGATGCCGAAGGCAGCATCTGGGTGGGGGCCAACGGTGGCCTGTACCGCCTGCGCGAAACACTGTTCAGCAGCTACACCGAGCGTGATGGCCTCAGTGGCGACTATGTGCGCACGGTGCTGGAGGACCGCGACCGCCAGTTGTGGGTCGGTAGTGCCAGTGGTCTCGACCTGCAGACACCCGATGGCCGCTTCCGCGCGGTTCCCCTGCACAACCGCGGCGGCAAGGCGCCATCGGTGTTGAGTCTGGCGCAGGGGCCGGACGGCGACCTGTGGGTGGGTACGTTCGGCGACGGCGTTTACCGGCTGGACCGCGATGGCAGTCTCCGCCACAACTATGCGGCAGCCGACGGCATGCCGGGTGGCAACATCCGCGCGATCAGTGTCGATCCGCAGGGCAGGGTCTGGGCGGGTACGCAGAAGGGCGTGGTACGCATCGACGGCGACCGGGTGCAGGTGTCGACTGCCCCGGGCATGCCCGGTGGCCTCATCACCGCACTCGAGCATGACCACCAGGGCAACCTGTGGATCGGCACCATCGAGGGCATCCGCGTGCTGCGTGGCGACCACGTGCAGTCGATCGACCTGGCACCGATGGGCGGGGGCCGCAGTGTGTTCGGTTTCCACCAGCTGGGCGACGCGATGTGGATCAGCAGCGACCGCGGCCTGTACCGTTGGCTCGACGGAAAGCTGGCGCGCGTCGGCCTGGAGCAGGGCATGCTGGTGGATGCGGTGTTCCAGCTGGTGCCGGATCGTCTTGGCAACGTGTGGATCAGCAGCAACCGCGGCGTGCTGCGCACCGACATGGCGACCCTCAATGCCGTGGCCGATGGCCGCGCACCACGAGTGGTGGTGGAGCGCTACAACGAGATCGACGGCATGGCCAACGCGCAGGCCAACGGCAGCTCCGGGCCATCGGCCATCCTGCGCCAGGACGGCACCTTCTGGGTGGTCACCGCCGGAGGCCTGAGCACCGTCGACCCGCAACGCCTGCAGCGCTTCCGCGAGCGCCCATCACCGCCGGCAGCGATCGAGAGCGTGCAGGTGGATGGCGCACCCGTGCATTGGGAGGGTCCGGATCGCAACTACATTCCCGGCGGCCGACGTCTGGCGGTGAGCTATGTGGGCCTGAGTTACCTGATGTCGGACCGGATCCGCTATCGCACGCGGCTGGATGGCCTGGACACCGGCTGGGTCGAGCGCGGCCCGCAGCGCAGCGTCGAGTTCGTCGGCCTGCCTCCGGGTGACTACACCCTGCACGTGTCGGCGGCGCATCCAGGCGGGGCCTGGGGCCAGCAGGAAGCCGTGTGGAGCTTCACGGTGGAGCCGTTCTGGTGGCAACGCCGCAGCGTGCAGCTGCTGGGCGGGTTGTTGCTGCTGGCTGGGCTGGTGGTGCTGTACCGCCTGCTGCTGCAGCAGCTGAAGGCCAGCAACCTGCGCCTGGCACGGCGCGTGGACGAGGCAACCTTCGACCTGCAGGCCAAGACCGTGCACCTGCAGGCGCTGAACCAGGAAAAGACCGAGCTGGCCGAGCGCCTTGCACGGCAGGCCGAGGCCTTTGAGCGGCAGGCACGCGAGGATGCGCTGACCGGGCTGGCCAATCGCCGTGCCTTCGATGAAACGCTGGCGCGCGACTTCGCCCGTTCACAGCGCAGCGGCCACCCGCTGTGCCTGGTGGTGCTGGACATCGACCACTTCAAGGACGTCAACGACCGCCACAGCCACAGCATCGGCGATGCGGTGCTGGTGCAGGTGGCCAGGCTGATCGCCGCGGCCTGCCGCGACTCGGACCTGCCCGCGCGTACCGGTGGCGAGGAGTTCGCGCTGCTGCTCAACGACACCCGCCTGGAAGAAGCCGCGCAGCTGTGCGCGCGCCTGCGCGGCCTGTTCCATGACCACCCCGACTGGGCCGGTGTAGCGGGCCTGCGCGTGACCTTCAGCGCAGGCCTGGTGGAACTGGATGCCGATGACCGCACCCCGGCGCTGCTGTACCAGCGCGCCGACCGCGCGCTGTACCGCGCCAAGAGCGACGGCCGCGATCGTACGAGTATTGGTTGATCGCATCCACGCATGGCGTGGATCTACTGGTGTTGTCGTACCAACCGGCGGTGCCGACCAACGGTCGGCACCCACCAGAGAAGTGCGGCTAAGCCCCCAGGGGCGGGTTCACGGCGTCCCCCGCGAACCCACCTTGTCCGGCCCGACCGCTGATTTGCTTCACGCCACGAGGGGCTCCGCCGTTGGCCGCTTCACCGCGGCCAGGCGTTGGCGATGGTGCAGAACAATCGTGCGGTCTGTTCGGTGTCATACACCGCGCTGTGTGCTTCGTTCGCATCCCAGCCCAACCCGGCGGCCGTGGCTGCACGCGCCAGCACCGTCTGCCCGTAGGCGATGCCGGCCAGGGTGACGGTGTCGAACACGCTGAACGGATGGAACGGATTGCGCTTGTGGCCGGTCCGGGCCACGGCGGCGTTGACGAAGCCCAGGTCGAAATGGGCGTTGTGGCCGACCAGGATCGCGCGCTGGCAGCCGTACTTCTTCATCGCCGCGCGTACCGGGGTGAAGATGTGGTCCAGTGCGGCCTTCTCTTCCTTGGCCAGCCGGAACGGGTGGTCGAGGATGATGCCGGTCACTTCCAGCGACTTCGGGTCGATCTCCAGGCCCTCGGCCGGCACCACATGGGCACTGGCGGTCTGGCCGGGGTAGAGCAGGCCGTTCTCGTCCATCTCGATCGGCACCGCGGCGATTTCCAGCAGGGCGTTGCGCTGGCTGTCGAAGCCGCCGGTTTCCACGTCCACCACCACCGGCAGGAAGCCGCGGAATCGTTGTGACATCGCGCGCTGCGCCTGGGGGATTGCGGAATCGGAGGCGGCGGCAGGTGCGGGAGTGGGGTCATTCATGCGTGAATTCTAGCAGAGCGGCCTCGAGCGCCCGGCCAGCCTGTGACGCACGGGCTCCCTGCGCAGGAGCGTGTCGACCAAGGTCGACACCTACCGGTGCACCGCGCGCCCAGGATTCCGGTAGGTGCCAACCTGGGTTGGCACGATGCGCGCCGACCAGGGTCGGCATCTACCGGACTGCTGGCCGCGCAGGCGTGCCCGATGGCTGCCACCGTGCCAACCACGCATCCACGCTCAGCCTACCGGCGCCGCTGAAGATCAGTGGCAGCAGCATCGCCATAAAGAGCACCGGCAGCTTGAAGTTGCCGAAGCCCTGGTCAGTGATCGCATAGCCCATCGCGAGGTCGCCCAGCGAGTCCCATTGCATCGGCCAGTGCACGGCGTAGGTGGCCACCACGGTCAATACCAGCAGGCTGGCGGCGGCGAAACGCGTACCGAAACCCAACAGCAGGCAGGCCGCGCCGACCAGTTCGAACCAGGTCGCCAGCTGCCAGTTCAGCGTGCTCGGCAGCTGATCGAACGGGAACGGAAAGGCATCCTGCAGGTCGGCGAACCAGTTCTGGCCGTGCAGTTTCTCGCGGCCGGATTCGAAGTACTCCCAGGCCAGCAGCAGGCGCAGGCCGAGCGGGGCCAACCAGGGGGCGAGACGGTCCAGCTGGCCACGCGCGGTGGCCAGGGTCGGAAGGTTCATCAGGGGGTCTCCGCGAATGAGGTGTGTCAGGGAGGGGCTGTGAGCGGGCCGATCACGCCGGCCTGCAGGAACTGCCGCAGCAGCGCGGCGCCGGGTCCGGCCAGCGCGTCCTCGGCCAGGCCGTGCGCGGCGGCCAGACGCTGCAGGTAGGCCTGACCATCAAGGCCGGGCTGTTCGCCGATGCTGGACAGCAGGAACACCGCCAGAGGGCTGAGCGTGGCGAATCGCACCTCGCCGTCGGCATCGCGGCGGACCAGAAGGCCAGTCGGCTCGGCCGGCGGCTCGGTCGGTGCGTCCTCGGCACCGAGCCGGTGCACCGGCCACTGGTACAGCAGCGGCCATGCCAACGGCGAGCGCTGCAGCGGCACCCGCAGCGGGTCGGTGTCGTCCTGCGCCGGCAGCGGTTCGGCATCCAGCTGGTACAGCGCGGTTTCCACCCACTCGTAGTGGGCCAGTTCGGCCAACGCCGGATGCGGCAGCTGTGGCTGCGCCTGCAGCCACTGCACGAATTCGGCGGCCAGTTCGGTGAACAGCGGTGTCTGGCAGCGATGGGTCGCGAAGTAATGGCGCACCAGTCCGCTCCAGGCCGGCTCGCCGAGCAGGCGCACGCAGACCGGGAAGCCGTTGCTCAACAGGCCGAGCAGGTTGTTGAACAGCAGTCGTTGGTATGCTGCGACCCGGCGTGATTCCAGCCCGGCCGGTGGCGGCACGCCCTGTGGATCACGCAGATGGGCAGTGAATGCGTGCTGCTGCGCGCGCAGCGTGTCGGGAGCATCAGCCATGTGTGCCCCCGGCGTGCGTCGCCTGCAGGCGGCGGATGGTCTGCAGTTCGCCCTGCAGTTCGGCGTAGGGCGGGAAGTTGAAATCGCGCTCAAGCAGGGTGGGGCGTGCGCCGATGCGCGCATAGGTGCGTGCCAGCAGCGCCCAGACCGGGTCGATCACCGCACTGCCATGGGTATCGATCTTCAGGTCCGGTGCCTCGTCCAGGTGCCCGGCCACGTGCAGGCAGACGATGCGTTCTGCGGGCAGCCCGGCAATGAAGGTGTCGGCGTCGTAGCCGTGGTTGCAGGCGTTGACGTAGACGTTGTTGACGTCCAGCAGCAGGTCGCAGTCGGCCTCGGCGAGCACGGCGTTGGTGAAGGCCAGCTCGTCCATCGCCGGCTCCGGCGCCAGGTAGTAGGACACGTTCTCCACTGCGATGCGGCGACCCAGCAGGTCCTGCACACGGGCGATGCGTGCGGCGGTATGGCGCACCGCTTCGTCGGTAAATGGAATCGGCAGCAGGTCGTACAGGTGGCCGTCGTCGCTGCAGTAGCTCAGGTGCTCGCTGTACAGCGGCACGCGGTGCTTTTCCAGGAACTGGCCGACCTGTTCCAGCAGCCGGGTATCCAGCGGCGCACTGCCGCCCAGCGACAGGGACAGGCCGTGGCAGCTCAGCGGATGGCGCTGTGCCAGCTCGGTCAGTGCATCCCCGGCAGGACCACCCACATGGATCCAGTTCTCCGGTGCGCATTCGAGGAAATCGAAGTCGCCCGCCGGTGCATCACGCAGCTCCTGCAACAGCGCCCGGCGCAGCCCCAACCCGGCGGCCGCCGCACGAAGCGGCGACCGCGGGCTGACGACGCTGGCGCGGACGTCAGTGCTTGCCACCGCACTTGCCTTCGCCACACTTGCCTTCGGCCGCCTTCTTGTCGCCGGACGTGGCCTTGGCGCCTGCCGCAGCGCCGGCAGCCTTGCCCTTGTCGGCGCCGCACTTGCCTTCGGCGGTCTTGCCGTCGGCGCCACACTTGCCTTCGGCATGCTTGGTCGCGTCAGCGGCCATCTTGGTGTCGGCGGCCTTGGCGTCGGTACTGGCCTTGGCTGCCTGTCCGGCAACCAGGTAGCCCTGGGCGAGGTCGCTCATGCTCAGGGCCGAGGCACTGGCGGTCATGCCCAGGCCGGCGGCCAGGGCGGTAGCAGTCAGCAGGGACAGGGTCTTGTTGGAACTGCTCATCGGTCGTGCTCCTGGGTGGTGTGGGCGGGTGCCCGGATGGCCGGCAGGGATGCCGGTGGAAACGATGGTGCAGCGATCCTACTCAACGAATCCTCGCCAAGAACTCAAATTTTCGTGAGGTTTGTTACAGAAGCATCCGGAAGGTTCGCACCGGGCAAGCCCGGCGCCCACAACGCGGGTGGAACACGCCAAAAAAGAAGGCCGCTGTCACCAGGACAGCGGCCACCTTGGAGTCAACTCCGGTGTTGCAGTGCAGCGTCAGGGCTGGCCGGTGCTGGAGGTCTCGTCGCGCTTCTCGCGCGGCGGCAGCGGCTGCTCCCCGTGCACCAGGAACCATACGTTCTCGGCGATGTTGGTGGCGTGGTCGCCCACGCGCTCCAGGTTCTTGGCCATGAACAGCAGGTGCGTGCACGGGGTGATGTTGCGTGGGTCTTCCATCATGTAGGTCAGCAGCTCGCGGAACAGCGCGGTGTACTGCGCGTCCAGGCGGGCGTCGTCCTCGCGCAGTTCCAGTGCGGCGTCGGCGTCGTTGTCGCGGTAGGCGGCAATGGCACGACGGACCTGCTGCGCGGCCAGGCGGCCCAGCGCACGCAGGCCCTGGATCTGCGGCAGCGGCGGCACCTTGCCCAGCGCGATCGAACGCTTGGCGACGTTGGCCGCGTAGTCGCCGATACGCTCGATGTCGGCCGGGATGCGCAGGCCGGCGAGGATCTCGCGCAGGTCGCGCGCCATCGGGCCGCGCAGGGCCAGGCGCATCACGTCATGGCTGATCTGCTGCTCCAGCGCATCAATGGCTTCGTCGTTGGCGATGATGCGATGGGCGGCGTTCTCGTCGCGCTTCTCGATCACGTCCATCGACGCTTCGAGCTGGGCGACGGCCATCTCGCCCATGCGCACGATTTCGGCCACCAGGCGCTGCTGCTCTTCGTCGTAGCTCTTGACGATGTGATCGTTGGGAAGGTTCATGGTCTGCAATCCGGGTAGAGCCAGGCCGTGCCTGGCTGGGGCATGTGGCGAAGGATCAGCGTCGATCAGCCGAAGCGACCGGTGATGTAGTCCTCGGTCTGCCGCTGCGACGGCTGCGAGAAGATCACTTCGGTGCGGTCGTGCTCGATCAGGTCGCCCAGGTACATGAAGGCGGTGTAGTCGGAAACGCGCGCGGCCTGCTGCATGTTGTGGGTGACGATGACGATGGTGTACTCGTGCTTGAGCTCTTCCACCAGCTGCTCGATGCGGCTGGTCGAGATCGGATCCAGCGCCGAGGTCGGCTCGTCCAGCAGCAGCACCGACGGGCGCAGCGCCACGGCACGGGCGATGCACAGGCGCTGCTGCTGGCCACCGGACAGGCCCAGCGCGCTCTGCCCCAGCTTGTCCTTCACTTCGTCCCACAGTGCGCCCTGGCGCAGTGCCTGCTCGACGCGGTCGGCCATGTCGGCCTTGCTCAGTTTCTCGTGGTGGCGGATGCCGTAGGCCACGTTCTCGAAGATGGTCATCGGGAACGGCACCGGCTTCTGGAACACCATGCCGACCTTGCTGCGCAGGCGGTTCATCGGGTACTTCGGCGACAGGATGTTCTCGCCGTCCAGCAGCACTTCACCGCGCGCTTCCAGCTTCGGGTACAGCGCGTAGATGCGGTTGAAGATGCGCAGCAGGGTCGACTTGCCGCAACCGGAGGGACCGATCAGCGCGGTCACGCGCTTTTCCGGAATCTCCAGGTTGATGCCCTTCAGGGCGTGGAACTTGTCGTAGTAGAAGTCCAGTCCACGCGCAGCCAGCTTCACCGGCGACGGCGTGTGCAGGCTCTCGTGCGAGGACGGCACGGCGATGCGCTGCATCGGCACGGCGTTGGAAAGGTCGTTCATGGCGTTGTCCACGGAAAGGTCAGTCATGGGAGATACGGTTGCGCAGCAGGATGCCGCGGGCGGCAAGGCTGACCAGCAACACGAAGACAGTCAGCACCAGGGCACCGGCCCAGGCCAGCACCTGCCAGGATTCATACGGGCTGCCGGCGAACTGGTTCATCACCACCGGCACCGAGGCCATCGGCTGGAAGATGTTGTTGTTCCAGTACTGGTTGCCGAAAGCGGTGAACAGCAGCGGAGCGGTCTCGCCGGAGATGCGGGCCAGCGCCAGCAGGATGCCGGTGATGATGCCGGCCGACGCGCTGCGGTACAGCACCTGCACGATCACCTTCCACTGCGGGATGCCCAGCGACAGGGCCGCTTCGCGCATCTGCGATGGCACCAGCCGCAGCATCTCGTCGGTGGTGCGCACCACCACCGGCAGTACGATGAAGGCCAGCGACAGGGCACCGGCGAACGCCGAGAAGTTGCCGCCGGTCTGCATCACGTACAGGGTGTAGACGAACAGGCCCAGCACGATCGACGGTGCCGACAGCAGGATGTCATTGACGAAGCGGACCACGGTGCCGGCCTTGCGGGCGTTGCCGTACTCGGCCAGCCAGGTACCGGCCAGCACGCCCAGCGGCGTGCCGATGCCGATCGCCAGCGCACACATCACGGCACTGCCGAAGAAGGCGTTGGCGAGGCCACCGTCCTGCATCGGCGGCGGCGTCATCTTGGTGAACAGGTCCCAGTTGATGCCGGCCAGGCCTTTCGAGGCCAGGGTGAACAGGATCCAGCCCAGGAAGAACAGGCCGAACAGCGCGGTGGCGCAGGAGGCGGTGATCGCAACGACGTTGCCGATGCGGCGGCGCAGGTACAACGAATCAGCGGTGGTGGACATCAGTTGCCCTCCTTGCGGGACAGGCGCATCAGCATCAGGCGGGCGATGGCCAGCACCACGAAGGTGACGATGAAGAGGACGAAGCCGAGCAGCAGCAGGGCCGAACGGTAGGTTTCAGTGGCTTCGCCGAAATCGTTGGCGATCAGCGCGGCGATGGTGGTGCCCGGCTCCAGCAGCGACGGCGACAGGCGCACGCTGTTGCCGATCACGAAGGCCACCGCCATCGTCTCGCCCAGGGCGCGGCCGAGGCCGAGGAAGATGCCGCCGATCACTGCCGAGCGGGTGTAGGGCAGGACGATGTCCCAGCTCACTTCCCACTTGGTGGAGCCCAGCGCGTACGCCGACTCCTTCAGGCGGGTCGGCACGGTCAGGAACACTTCGCGCATCACCGAGGAGATGAACGGAATGACCATGATGGCCAGCACGAAACCGGCGGTGAGCATGCCGATGCCCAGCGGCGGGCCCTGGAACATCGGGCCGATGATCGGCCATTCGCCCAGGGTCTCGTTGAGGAACGGGGTGACGTACTCGGTCATCACCGGCACCAGCACGAACAGGCCCCACATGCCGTAGATGATCGAGGGAATGCCGGCCAGCAGTTCGATGGCGGTACCGACCGGGCCACGCAGCCAGCGCGGCGCGACTTCGGTGAGGAAGAAGGCGATGCCGAAGCTGACCGGCACGGCGATGACCATCGCGATGACGGCGGTGACCAGGGTGCCGTAGATCGGGGCGAGCGCACCGAACTTGTTTTCGACCGGATTCCAGTCGGCGGAGAAGAAGAAGCTCAGGCCCTGCATCTGCAGGGCATGGCGGCCGCCCCACAGCATCGACAGCGCGGCGCAGGCCAGGGCGATCAGGACGAAGATGACGGTGCCGACCAGCACCCATCGGAACAGTTTGTCGTTGCGGGCATCACGCGCATCACGCGTGGACGGGGCGGCTACAGGCTGGGCGATGGAATTCATGGGGACGGCAGGGCCAGGAAGGGGCGGGGCGGCACGGCGTGGAAGAAACGGTGCCCGCGTGGGGCGGGCACCGTCGTGTCCATCACTTCAGGTCGGTCGCCCAGTAGGCCTCGATCTGCTTGACCAGTTCGGCCGGCAGCGGCACGTAGTGCAGCTCGTTGGCCTGCGCCTGGCCGTTTTCGAAGGCCCACTTGAAGAAGGCCAGGGTGTCCTGGTTGCGCTTGGCGTCCTTCGGCTTCTTCTGCATCAGCATGAAGTTGGTGGCGGTGATCGGCCATGCCTGCTCGCCCGGAGCGTTGGTGATGACCAGGTTGAAGTCCTTGGCGCTGGCCCAGTCGGCGCTGGCGGCCGCGGCGGCGAAGGTTTCCACGCTCGGCTCGACCCAGTTGCCGGCCGCGTTCTGCATGGCGGTGTACGGCATGCCGTTCTGCAGCGCGTAAGCCAGTTCGACGTAGCCGATCGAGCCCTTGATCTGCTTCACGTAGGAAGCGACGCCTTCATTGCCCTTGCCACCGACGCCGTCCGGCCACTGCACCGAGGTGCCTTCGCCAACCTTGCTCTTCCACTCCGGGCTGACCTTGGACAGGTAGTTGGAGAAGTTGAAGGTGGTGCCCGAACCGTCCGAACGGTGGACCAGGGTGATCTTGCCGTCCGGCAGCTTCACGCCCGGGTTGGCGGCGACGATGGCCGGGTCGTTCCAGGTCTTGACCTTGCCCAGGAAGATGTCGGCCAGCAGGGCGCCGCTCAGGCGCAGCTTGCCGGCTTCCAGGCCTTCGATGTTGACCACCGGCACCACGCCGCCGATGGCGGACGGGAACTGCGCCAGGCCGGCCTGGGCCAGCTCTTCGCTGCTCAGCGGCTTGTCGGAGGAACCGAAGTCGACGGTGCCGGCCTTGATCTGGGCAATACCGCCGCCGGAGCCGATCGACTGGTAGTTGATCTTGGCGCCGGTGCTGGTGTTGTAGTCAGCCGACCACTTGGAGACCAGCGGGAAGATGAAGGACGCGCCCGCGCCGGACACTTCGGCGGTCACCTTGGCACCGGCAGCGGCCGGGGCGGCGGCGCCGTCGGCAGCCGGCTGCTGCGCGGCCTGCTTGTCGCCACCGCAGGCCGACAGGCCCAGGGCGATGGCCAGGGAAAGGGCGGCGAGGCCGGCCGAGTGCAGTTTCATGGTCACTCCATAGCGGGGAAGAGCCGACGTGGTCGGCGGATGCGGCTATGAAATGATGTTTTTGTTACAGCCGTATTACGACCATGACAGGGGTGTCCTGGATCACGTTCTGACAAGGGTTTCACAGGATTGGCGCCGATCCGGCAGGTGCCCGGAACCCCCCGATCTGCGCACCGATATGACGGTCGGTTGGCCCTTGTAGAGTTGAGCCATGCTCGACTGCTCCCTGTTCTCGGTAGGTGCGGACCGTTGGTCCGCACGCTCCAGCACCCAGCCGAGCGTGGGCTCGTCTCTACAAACGCTCCTGCCTTCCATGACCCCACCGACCCCCCATGGATCAGCGAAGGCGCAGCGCTCTTCACGACCAATCCCCCAAAAACAAGAAGAGCGCGAGATCTCGAGGATCTCGCGCCCGGGTGGGAGCGGCGGGGGAGAGAGGACCCGCCGCCCCCGTTCCTGCGGGGGAACGCGCTTGCTTACTTCAGGTTCTGCGACCAGTAGGTCTCGATCTGGCGGACCAGGCTGTCCGGCAGCGGCACGTAGTCCAGCTGGCGGGCCTGGGCGTCGCCATTCTTGTAGACCCAGCGGAAGAACTCCTGGGTCGCCTTGCCATTGGCAGCATTCTTCGGCGTCTTCTGCACCAGGATGAAGTTGGTGGCAGTGATCGGCCAGGACTCGGCGCCCGGCGCGTTGGTCATCACCAGGTAGAAGTCGCGGGCGTTGGCCCAGTCGGCGCTGGCGGCAGCGGCAGCGAACGAGGCGTCGCTCGGCTGCACGAACTTGCCGGCGGCATTCTTCATCGCGGTGTAGGAGAGCTTGTTCTGCAGCGCGTAGGACAGTTCGACATAGCCGATGCCGCCCTTGATCTGCTTCACATAGGCGGCAACACCTTCGTTGCCCTTGCCGCCGATGCCGGCGGGCCACTGCACCGAGGTGCCTTCACCGACCGAGCTCTTCCACTCCGGGCTGACCTTGGACAGGTAATTGACGAAGTTGAAGGTGGTGCCCGAGCCGTCCGAACGATGCACGACGGTGACCTTGGCGTTGGGCAGGGTCACGCCCGGGTTCAGCGCGGCGATGGCCGGGTCGTTCCAGGTCTTGATCTTGCCCAGGAAGATGTTGGCCAGCACCGCGCCGTCCAGCTTCAGCGCGCCCGGCGCGATGCCGGCCACGTTGACCACCGGCACCACGCCGCCGATCACCGACGGGAACTGCGCCAGGCCCGCAGCAGCCAGGTCTTCCGGCTTCAGCGGCGCGTCGGAGGAGCCGAAATCAACGGTCTTGGCCTTGATCTGGGCAATGCCGCCGCCGGAACCGATGGACTGGTAGTTGACCTTGTTGCCGGTTGCGGTGCTGTAGTCGGCCGACCACTTGGACATGACCGGGTAGATGAACGATGCGCCCGCGCCGGTGATATCGGCGGCGTTGGCGGCGAACACGGACGATGCGGCCAGGATGGCGACAGCGGCGCGCGACTTGAAGGCGTGGATCACGGGGAGACTCCTGGGGTGGTGGTCGAAGGGCGGTTGCCCGACGTTTCGGTGCACATTCCATAACGGTTGCGTGACACCCCCGCGTCTGTCATATGACGCGGGCGTGACACGCGTCATTAGCGATGTCACGTCCGCTGCGCCGGCAGGGCAGCGCGGCTACCGATGCAACGACGAAGGCACGGCCGGGGCCGTGCCTTCGCGGGTCAACGCAGGGGGCTGGACTTACCAGAAGAACTGCGCGCGGGCTTCCAGGATGTTGGGATCGTCGTTGACGAAACCGCGCGCCGTGGAGCTGTACTTCTTGCTGTCGACCATCACGTAGTTGAGCATCAGCTTGAAGTTGGAACGCAGGTACCAGTTGGCGCCCACGGTCCAGATGTCCATCTTGCCACCCAGCACGCCATCGACGATCGGCGGGCGACCGGCAACCGGGTTGGCGGCGAGGTTGCCGTCATTGAGGTCCATGTGGTCGTAGCGCACGCCCAGCTGCCACTGGCCGCCGGCCGGGTTGTTCGGCAGGCCGGTGCCCGGGGTGCCGCCCTTGTAGCTCCAGGTCTCGCCGGTGACGTTCCACACGCCGCTGATGTAATAGCCGTCGCTGGTGTAGTTGTCGTGGTCGTAGCGCTTGGCCTTGCTCGTGTAGTACTCGGCCTGTGCCTTGAACGGGCCCTGGAAGTACATCGCTTCTGCACCGATGGTGCTGACGCGGTCGGTGTCGGTCAGGTTGCCACTGTCGACCAGGCGGGCAGTGGCGAGGTCGGCATTCGGACGTGCACGCACGCGCAGGGTGTCGGCGTCGGTGTCGTAGTTGACGTAGCTCAGGCCGAAGTGCAGGACCTGGCCCTTTTCATTGATCGGGGCCCAGGTGCCACGCGCGCCGTAGCCGCTGCCGTGGGCCAGGTTGCGGGTCAGCTCGCGGCCGAAGGCGCTGGCAGTCACCGACCAGTTGTCCTGGCCGTAGCTGTACGCGCCGCCCAGGCGGCGGGCGATGGCATAGGTGTTGGTGACCGCTGCCTTGGAAATGAAATCGTTGTTCTTGGTGCTGGACAGTTCTTCCAGGCTGTTGGGCTGCTTGAACTGGCCCAGCTGAAGGAAGTGGTTGGCGTTGCCCAGCAGCTTGTACTTCACGTTGGTGTCGAGGAACTTGTCGGCCTTGGCGTCATAGCCGACCACCCACTCCACGTTGCCCGGGCCCTTGCCCTTCAGCACCAGCTCGGCGCGACGCAGTTCGAATTCGCTGTTCTTGCCGTTGCCGGCGTCGCCACCGTTGAGGTCGACCACATCGTTGTGGAACCAGTTGCCATCGGCCTGGACCAGGCCTTCGAAGGTGATTTCCGAACCGCCGATCACGTCGATGGCGACTTCGGCGTGTGCAGCCGGCACATACAGCGCAGCAGCCACGGCCACCGTCAGGAGTTGGTGATGCAGTTTCATGGAGAGGAGCCTTGCAGGCAGGTGGGAAGATGCGCGCAGGCTAGAAGGTAAAGATTGCGTAAATGTGACAGTTCACGCGCGGCAGACATCCACCGCAGGCCCCGTCACGGCAGGGCCTGCCATTGAACCCGCTTGCGTATGACGCCCGGATTGCGCCTTGGTTGCAGTCGATCCACGCCCTGCATGGATGCGGCCGTCACTCGGCCGGGGTCTTGTCCTTGAACCGGCACAGATCGGCGATCACGCATCCCGGGCAATCCGGCTTGCGCGCCTTGCACACATAACGTCCGTGCAGGATCAGCCAGTGATGCGCGTCGAGCAGGAACTCGGCGGGGATCACCTTCACCAGCTTGTCTTCCACTTCGCGCACATTCTTTCCCGGGGCCAGGCCGGTACGGTTGGAGACGCGGAAGATATGCGTGTCCACCGCCATCACCGGCTCGCCGAACGCGGTGTTGAGCACCACGTTGGCGGTCTTGCGGCCCACGCCCGGCAGTGCTTCCAGCGCATCGCGATCGCGCGGCACTTCACCGCCGTGCTTTTCCAGCAGGATCGCGCAGGTGGCGATCACGTTCTTCGCCTTGGCGTTGAACAGGCCGATGGTGGCGATGTACTGCTTCAGTCCTTCTTCGCCAAGCGCGAGGATCTTCGCCGGCGTGTTGGCCACCGGGAACAGGCGGCGCGTGGCCTTGTTGACGCCGACGTCGGTGGCCTGCGCCGACAGCGCCACCGCCACCAGCAGCTCGAACGGCGAGCTGTACTCCAGTTCGGTCTTCGGGTGCGGGTTGAGTTCGCGCAGGCGGGTGAACATCTCCACCACGTCGGCGCGCGGCATCGTGCCGCCACGCCGCGCCGGGGCGCGTGCGGTTTTCTTCGTGGTCGCCATTACTGCTCCTTGCCGCTGGCGCGGGCCTTGGCCCGGGCGAGGATGGCGGCGGCTGCGGCGGGCAGGGCGGGCTTCACGTCCGGCGCCGGGGCGGGCGTGCGCCGCGCGTCGCGTTCGGCTTCGCGGCGGGCCAGTCGCACCGCACGGGCGCGGTAGCGTTCGCGTGCCGCCCAGGCGGCCTGAAGCTGCTGCTGGGCCTGCTGCAACCGCTGCGGGAGTTCCGGGTGGCCGGGCAGCAACCGCGCGTCGTCGGCGCGGGCGACATAGTCCATCAGCCCGGCCTGCAGGGCGCCGTCGAGATCGTCTGCCTGGACCCGGGCAAACAGCTGCGCGGGGTTGGGTCGGGATGCCATGGCGTCAGCGGTTCTGGAAGGCCGGCGGGCGGCGCTGCAGGAAGGCGCTGGTTCCCTCGCGCATGTCCTCGGTGGCGAACAGCAGGCCGAACTGTGCGCTTTCGTATTCCAGCCCGGCTTCCAGGCTGCATTCGCCGCCCACGTGCACCGCATCGAGCAGGCCGCGCAGGGCCAGCGGCGCCGAGCGTGCCAGCTGCCGGGCGATGTCCTGCACGCGGTTGTCCAGCGCGTCGGCCGGTACCACCTCGTTGACGATCCCCAGTTCCAGCGCACGTGCGGCATTGATCGGTGCACCCAGCAGGCATAGCTCCAGGGTGGCGGCGCGGCCGCACAGGCGCAGCAGGCGCTGGCTGCCGCCGAAGCCGGGAATCAGCCCAAGATTGATTTCCGGTTGGCCGACTTTGGCGGTATCGGCGGCAATGCGCAGGTGGCAGGCCATGGCCAGTTCCAGGCCGCCGCCCAGGGCAAAACCGTTCACGCGCGCGATAACCGGTTTGGGCATGCGCTCGATCTGGCGCATCAGGGCCTGGCCCAGCAGCGAGAAATCACGTCCCTGAACCGCGCTGAGTGTGTTCATCTCGGCGATGTCAGCGCCAGCCACGAACGCCTTCGGGCCGGCACCGGTCAGCACCACCACGCGGATCTCCGGGTCTGCGGCGGCGGCGCTGAAGGCCTCGGCCAGGGCCTGCAGGGTCGCGGCGTTCAGGGCGTTGAGCTTGTCCGGGCGCTGGACGGTCACGGTGCGGATGGCGCCGTCGTCGGTGACAGCGATCAGGGCATCGGCCACGGGGAAACTCCTGGAACGTTAAAAAAAAGTGATATTGAACTCCGCGAACGCAGACGGGTCATAGCCTGCATCGTGAGTAGCGGTTACACGTTGCGCCCGTTATCCTAACCCGTCGCCTCAGGGCGGCGCAGAACGTCCCTGAGTTACCACCCCTGGAGAACTGTTTGATGAAGTTGCGTTCTATCGCGGTCGCCGTCGCGGCCCTGGCCCTGACGGGCAATGCCTTCGCCCAGGACGTCTCGTCCGAAAAGGGCAAGCTGAGCTACTACTTCGGTTACGACTACGGCAACAACCTGGCGGAGCTGACCGGTCGTGGTGAGCAGCTGGACATCAACTCGGTGGTGAAGGGCCTGCAGGATGCCTACGCCAAGAAGCAGCCGGCGATCACCGCCGAGCAGCTGAAGCCGGCCGTTGAAGCGTTCCAGAAGCGCGAGCAGGGCCGTGCCCAGGCTGCCAAGGCCGAGTACGAGAAGGCTGCTGCCGAAAACAAGACCAAGAGCGATCAGTTCATCGCGGCGAACAAGGCCAAGGCCGGCGTGCAGTCGCTGCCGAGCGGCGTCCAGTACCGCGTGATCGAAGCCGGCAAGGGTGCCAAGCCGACCCAGGCCAGCACCGTGCAGCTGGAAGTGGCCGGTCCGTTCCCGTACGGCCAGCGCCCGACCGAAGCCCGCCCGGCCCAGCAGATCCCGTCGATCAAGGTCAGCGAAGTCGAAATGAAGGCCATGCGCGAGACCCTGCTGCAGATGCCGGCCGGCTCGAAGTGGGAAGTCACCCTGCCGCCGGACCAGGCCTACGGTGCGGACCCGCGCACCCCGTTCCCGCCGAACGTGGCTGTGCAGTTCGAGATCAAGCTGGTCAGCGTCAAGTAAATCGAAGCAGTAAACCAAACGCGCCGGTGATTCCACCGGCGCGTTTTTGTTTGCGCAGTGCCTGACGGTAGAGTCGACTGTCAGTCGACTGCTCTTGGGTCACATCGGGGAAACGCCCGCGCTGCGCGCGCGAGTCGACTGACAGTCGACTCTACCGTCCGACCGGCCCACCCGCGCAAATTCAGCCCGTTCGCGCTACTGTTGCCGGGTGCAAACAATGGAAGAAACGGCGCGTGTTGTCGCAAGTCCCTGCATCGGAGTGTGCACGCTGGATCCGCACCGGCAGTGCACCGGCTGCGGGCGTCATATCGATGAAATCGCACGGTGGTCGTCGATGAGCAACGACGAACGCAGTCGCATCCTGCATCGCGTGCAGCCGTTGCGGGCGCAGCTCGAGCAATCACTGCGCGGCTCGCTGGCCGACCACGAACGTTTGATGCGCGCGCTGCATCCGTTGGCCGATCCGCCGGCCGGCGATGGCTGGAACCGCAGCGAACTGATCGATCTGCTGCCGCCCGGGCCTCCGGTGGAAGCGGCCGTGCTCGCGGGAATCGTGCCGCGCGCCAGTGGCGCGCAGGTGATCCTCACCCGTCGCACCGAAACCCTGCGCACGCACGGTGGCCAGGTCGGATTCCCCGGCGGCCGCACCGAGCCCGACGACCGCGACGCCCTGGCGGCAGCATTGCGCGAGAGCCAGGAAGAAATCGCCTTGGCTCCGGGCCAGGTGCAGGCGCTGGGCTATCTCGATCCCTTCGTGACGATCACCGGCTATCGGGTCACCCCGGTGGTGGCGGTGGTCGATCCGGACTTCGTGCCGGTGCCGCAGCCCAGCGAAGTGGCCGAGGTGTTCGAGGTGCCGCTGGACTACCTGATGGCGGCGGACAACCTGCGCCAGGTCGAAATCAACCATCGCGGCCGCATCCGTCACGTCCTTGAGTACAGCTGGCCCGGCCAGCGCATCTGGGGCGCCACCGCGGCCATTCTCTACAACCTGCGTCGCCGCCTGGAGCAAGTGCAATGAACCTGATCGATCCGCCGTGGACCACCCTGGTCGATGTCGCCACCCTGGCTGCCGCGTTGGGCGAGGGCATCCGCGTGGTCGACGCACGCGCCACCGCCAGCACCGCGGTGCGCGTGGTTGATGCGCGTTCCTCGCTGGCCGATCCGCAGGCGGGTAGCGGCCAGTACCTGGCAGGTCATATCCCGGGTGCGGTGTATGCCGATCTGAATCGTGACCTGTCCGATCTGTCGCGCGTCGGCCATGGTCGCCATCCGCTGCCGGACAGCGATGCCTTCGCCGCGAAGCTCGGCCAGTGGGGTATCGGTCCTGACACGCAGGTGGTGGTCTACGACGGCAGCGACGGCAGCATGGCCGCCTCGCGCCTGTGGTGGCTGCTGCGCCTGATCGGGCACAGCAAGGTGGCCGTGCTCGATGGTGGTATCGCCGCGTGGCAGGCCGCAGGGCAACCTTTGGCGACGGGGCCGGATGAGGTGACCGCGCTGCCGGCTTACCCGGGCCGTTTCGACACCGCCCAGATCGCCAATGCCGAGGAGATCAGCGCACGCCTGAAGCACGCGCCGGGCTGGCTGGTCGACGCACGCGCGGGCGAACGCTTCCGCGGCGAAGTCGAGCCGCTGGACCCGGTCGCCGGCCACGTACCCGGCGCGGTCAACCGTCCGTTTGCGTTGAACGTCGCCGACGGCCGGCTGCGCGATGCACAGGAACTGCGCGTCGAGCTGCAGGGTGTGATCGGCAACCGTGATCCGCAGCAGGTGGTGCTGATGTGCGGCTCCGGCGTGACCGCCTGCCACCTGCTGCTGGCGATGGAAAGCGCAGGCCTGAGCGGCGCACGCATCTACGCCGACTCCTGGAGCGGTTGGGTGAACGACAGCAGCCGCCCGGTGGCGACCGGCGCCTGAGAAGCGCGGGGTCGGATCCGTTTTCCAACGGAAAACGGCTCTGACCCCGTGCCGACCAAGGTCGGCACCCACCAACAGCGGCAGAAATCTGTCGAAGGCGGGGTGGGGCCGGTTGCGGGGGTGTCCGCGGCATGGATGCCGCGGCCAAGCCCCCATGGACGGGTTTACGGCGTCCCCCGCAACCGGACCCACCCCGCCATCCCCCGGAATGCCAGCTCTTGACGTTGACGTTGACGTTGCTTCTGCGGGTGCAGGGCGCAGCCCTGCCACTTACCCAACCGGCTGCAGTGGCACCTTCGCCAGCACCCGCGCCCACGGGAACAACGGCCCCGGATCACGCTTGCGCGCCACCATCAGCGTCGGATCATCGCTGGCCGGCACCTGCTCCCGATCCAGCTGGTCATGCCCGGCAATCCGCTGCAGCGACGGATAGCGTGCCACCAGCGCCAACAGCAGCTGCTCCAGCGCTTCCAGCTGCGCCTCGGTGTAGGCCTCGTCCATCGCCTGGTGACGGCTGTCGAACCAGTGCGGGTAGCGCCCGGTATTGACCAGTTCGATACCCAGCGTATGCGCGTTCATGCCGCGCACGTGGTGGGCCACCCGTTCCGGTGCCACGTACTGCACCACGCTGCCATCGCGGTCGATGTAGAAATGCCCGCTGTTGCCGGCACCACTGTCGTACAGCACACGCTCGCCGTACTCGCGGGCCATCGCCAGGTCGGGCAGCTCGGTGCAGTGGATCACCACCATCTCCAGTGTGGCCGGGTCGCGCAGTGGCAGGCGGTCTTCGTAGGGCAGGGGCTGCAGCTGCAGGCCGGGCAGGAGCGGGTTGGGCATCCGGCGATGCTAGCATTGCGGCATGAACCTGCCTTCTCTTTCCTGGTTGGCCCGCGCCCACGGAGCGCGCGCATGAGCCGCGGCCACTGCATCCTGTCCCACGGCTTCGAGAGCGGCCCGGAGGCGACCAAGGTCACCGCGCTGGCCGAGGTGGCACAGCGCCTGGGCTGGACCCACGAGCGCCCCGACTACACCGACCTGGACGCGATGAGCGAGGTCAGCCGGGTGGGCGACGTGCCGACCCGCCTGCGCCGCCTGGTCGAGCGCGCCGCCATCGCTGCCCGGCAGGGGCCGGTGGTGCTGGCCGGCTCCAGCCTGGGCGCCTACATCTCCGCCATCGCCTCGTTGCAGGTGCCGGTGGCCGGCCTGTTCCTGATGGTGCCGCCGACCACCATGGGCCCGATGCCGGCGCTGGATGCCGCCGCCGTGCCGACCACCGTGGTGCAGGCCTGGCATGACGATGTGGTCCCGGCCGCCGGGGTGATCGCCTGGGCGCAGGCGCGTTCGGCGCAGCTGCTGCTGGTCGACGACGGCCACCGCCTGGAACGCCACGTGGAGGCCTCCGCGCAGGCCTTCGAGCGCCTGTTGCGGCAACTGTGAAGCCCGGGCGCACGGCGCGCCCGCCCGCATTGACTACAATGGCAGGCCCGCCGCCCCTGGCGCGGGCCTGCCGGCCGTGCCTACGGCCCTCCTTTCCGACCGGCCCGGCCCCTGTGCCGCGCCCGACCACCTGCGAACCGACCCCGTGAAATTCTTCGTCTCCTGCGCCAAGGGCCTGGAATACCTGCTTGCCGATGAACTGTCGGCCCTGGGCCTTGGCAAGGCCACTGCCACCATTGCCGGCGTCAACGCCGAGGGCGAACTGGAGCAGGCGCTGCGGATCGTGATGTGGTCGCGCCTGGCCAGCCGCGTGCTGTGGCCGATCGACGAGTTCGACTGCCCGGACGAGCAGGCTCTGTACGACGGCGTGCGTGCGCTGCCGTGGCATGAGCACATCAAGCCGGAGATGACCCTGGCGGTGGACGCACACGTGTCCGGCGACAAGATCACCCATGCCCGCTTCGCCGCGCAGCGGATCAAGGACGCCATCGTCGACCGCATGCGCGATGAAGGCCTGGAGCGCCCTTCGGTCAACACCGATCTGCCCGATGTGCGCGTCAACCTGTCGCTGCGCAAGGGCCGCGCTTCGTTGTCGATCGACCTCGGCGGTGGCCCGCTGCATCGCCGTGGCTGGCGTGGCGCCGCCCACGAGGCACCGCTGAAGGAAAACCTGGCCGCCGCGCTGCTGCTGCGCGCGCAGTGGCCGCGCCTGCACGCCGCCGGTGGCGGCCTGCTGGACCCGATGTGCGGCAGCGGCACGCTGCTGATCGAAGGCGCGCTGATGGCCGCCGACGTCGCCCCGGGCCTGATGCGCCACGGCAGCCTGCCGCCGAGCCGTTGGCTGGGCTTCGACAAGGCGGCCTGGAAGACCCTCCAGAGCGAAGCACGCGATCGCGAGGCCGCCGGCCTGGCCGCGCTGAAGCCGGTCATCCACGGCAGCGACATCGATCCGACCGCGATCCAGGCGGCACGCGAGAATGCCGAGGTCGCGGGCGTCGCTCATGCGATCCGCTTCACCCGTGCCGACGTTGCCGACCTGGCCGCGCCCGAACAGGAGATCGGTGCGGTGGTCTGCAACCCGCCCTACGACGAGCGCCTGGCTGCGGATCCGGCGCTGTACCGCGCACTGGGCAACGCCCTGCAGAAGGCGGTGCCGCAGTGGCGTGCCAGCCTGCTGTGCGGCAACGACGAGCTGGCCTTCGCCACCGGCCTGCGCGCCAGCAAGAAGTACCAGATGTTCAACGGTGCGCTGGAATGCGCGCTGATCGTCTGCGATCCGATTGCCGTGCCGGGCCGTGATCCGGCACAACCGCGCGAGCTGAGCGAAGGTGCGCAGATGGTGGCCAACCGCCTGCGCAAGAACCTGAAGAAGTTCAAGAGCTGGCGCGCCCGCGAGCACATCACCTGCTTCCGTGCCTATGACGCCGACCTGCCGGAATACGCGGCCGCCATCGACGTCTACGAGGAAGACGGTGGCAAGCGCCGTACCTTCCTGCACGTGCAGGAATACGCCGCACCGGCCGCGATTCCGGAGAACGACGTGCGCCGCCGCCGCAACGAGCTGCTGGCTGCCGCGCGCGAAGTGTTCGGCGTGCCGCCGGAACAGGTCTCGATGAAGTCGCGCGAGCGCGGCAAGGGCGGCAGCAAGTACGGCCGCTTCGAGCAGCGAGATGAATTCATCGTGGTGCGCGAGAACAACGCACTGCTGCAGGTGAACCTGTTCGACTACCTCGATACCGGCCTGTTCCTCGACCATCGCCCGCTGCGCCGGATGATGGCCGAGCAGGTGCGTGGCAAGCGTTTCCTCAACCTGTTCTGCTACACCGGCGTGGCCAGCGTGCAGGCCGCCGTGGCTGGTGCCGCCAGCACCACCAGCGTCGACCTGTCGGCCACTTACCTGCAGTGGTGCTACGACAACCTGGCGTTGAACGGGCAGGGCGGCAACCAGCACCTTCTGGTGCAGGCCGATGCGATGGCCTGGCTGGAAGGTGACCGTGGCCAGTACGACGTGATCTTCTGTGACCCGCCGACCTTCTCCAACTCCGCACGCGCCGATGACTTCGACGTGCAGCGCGAACAGCTGAAGCTGCTGCGTGCGGCGGTGGCGCGGCTGGCCCCGGGGGGCGTGCTGTACTTCTCGAACAACTTCCGCCGCTTCAAGCTGGAAGAAAACGCCATTGCCGAATTTGCCCAGTGCCGCGAGATCACCGCGCGCACCATCGGCCCGGACTTCGAACGCAACGCGCGCATCCATCGCGCGTGGGAGCTGAAGCGGTTGGGGTAACACGACGCCCGGGGTCGGATCCCCTGCGCGAAGCGCAGGGGCTCTGACCCCATCTGGATCTACGTACCAGGGGTCAGAGCCCTTGCGCTTCGCGAAAGGGATCCGACCCCGGTGGCCCGGCTACAGCAACGCCACCACCAGCCCCAACACCGGCAGCGCGATCGCCAGTGGCACGATCCACTTCGGCTGGTACGGATACAACCCGAACGACAGCGCCAGACCGCCCAGTGTCATCGTTCCCAGCCACAGCACCGGGCCAATCGCCCAGCCGTGGTCGGCCACGCACAGTGCGAACGCTACCGCCAGCAGTACCCAGCCCAGTACCCGCCACTGCTCGCGCCGTGCCGGGGGGGCTGCAGCCTTGCCGTGCAGATCGTGCTGGTGCTTTTCCATCGCCAGCGACAACGCGGTGAACGCAGAGAACGACAGGGTCAGCGCCAGCAGCATCATGCGCTGGCCTCCGCTTCGGCCGCTTCTGCAGTGTTCACCGATGCCTTCGGCGCAGCCGCAGCGGCCGCACGCTTCTTCTTCTCGGCCGCACTCAGCGGTGGCGTCCAGCGCTGCATGCGCCAACCGCACAGCGCCAGCATCGCGCCGAACGCGATCATCGACAGATCGAAGCCAGCCAATACCCAGTCGCCGTTGCGCAGGGTGTTGCCCAGGTGCGCATGCGTGGTCAGCGCATTGACCACCGGTACCAGTGCGAACGCGGCCGCGCCCAGGTAGAGCTGCCACGCCCACATCATCCGCTTCGGCCAGATGAAGGCGGCCAGCAGCGCGCCGGCCCAGGCGTAGAAGAACACGTTGGCCTCCGCACTCGAGCGCTCGGCGATGTCCAGCGGCAGCAGGCGGTTGCCCCAGAAGTAGGCGGCGAAGGCGATCGGCAGGCCGGCCACGGTGCCGATGTTCAGCGCATCGACCAGGCGCAGGCCGAAGCCGGTGCGGCCGCTCTTGGCATGCTTCGGGCGTTCCTTCACCGCCCACAGCACCACACCGCTGGCGACCATCAGGCAGCCGACCAGGCCGGACAGGAAGAACAGTGCACGCAGGCCCCAGTCGGCGAAGCGGGCCAGGTGCAGGCCATACAGCACGCCACGGGTCGCGGTAGCTCCGCCCGACGGTGGCGTCTCTTCCAGCAGCGCACCGCTGACCATGTCGTAGCGCACGGCCGGGGTGTCGGTGGACAGGCGCTTGCCGTCACGCTGGCGGATGTCGATCACCGCATTGGCCGCGCCCGGGTTGGATACGGTGAAGCCGGCCACTTCCACGCCGTGCCAGTGTGCACGTGCGCTGTCCAACAGCTGTGCGATCGGCAGCGGCGCGGCGCGGCCTTCGGCCGGTGCGGTCACCTCCGGCATGCCACCGAAGGCCTCGACGAAGAACTGGTCCTCGTCCTGCGGGTAGGCCACCTTCACGCCCCACGGCAGGTACATGATCATCAACGTCACAATGCCGGTGTAGGTGATCATCGCGTGGTAGGGCAGGGCCATCACCGCGCTGACGTTGTGGAAATCAAGCCAGGAACGCAGGCCCTTGTCCTTGCGGAAGGTGAAGAAGTCCTTGAAGATTTTCTTGTGGGTGATGACGCCGGTGATGATCGCCACCAGCATGAACATCGCGCAGAAGCCGACCAGATAGCGTGCCCACAGCACCGGGATGTAGTGCAGGTCGAAGTGCAGGCGGTAGAAGAAGTCGCCGCCGCGGGTCTCGCGCGCCTTCAATGCCTGGCCGGTGTTGGGGTCCAGCGTGGCGTCGCCGAAGCCACCGCGGCGGCCACGGCTGGGATCGGCCAGTTCCGGCGGCAACCGCCAGAACATCTGCATGGCCGGGTTGCGCGGCTGCGGCAGTGTGACGAACCAGTTTTCGGCCTGCGCGGCGTTGGCCTGCAGGTAGTCCACCGCGCGCTGTGCGGCGACGTCGATGCTGACGTTGCTGGACGGCAGTTCCGGACGCATCCAGCGGCTGATTTCCTCGCGGTAGTAGCTGGCCGTGCCAGCCATGAAGATCAGCAGCAGCAACCAGCCAACCAGCAGCCCGGTCCAGGTGTGCAGCCAGGCCATCGACTGGCGGAATCCGTTCTTCATGCCCAGGCCCCCATCAGGCGCGCAATGGCGGCCATCAGCAGCGCGGGCGCGAGGATGCCGACCCAGGCGCGCAGCGCGCTGCGGGTGGCGAATGCCCACAGTGCCGCACAGGCGGCGACCAGGATGGCCAGCAGCATGCCGGTCAGCACGGTCTGGCCACGTGCGCCGGGCAGGGCCACGGCGCAGAACACGCTGGTCACCGAAGCCAGCGCGTAACCGCCGAAGATCGCGGCCAACGAGCGTGACAGCACGCCCCAGCGCGGGTTGGAAAAGACGGTGCGGGGGCTGGCGGT
Source organism: Stenotrophomonas sp. YJH_SMC_6 (assembly GCF_059371335.1). Lineage (NCBI taxonomy): Bacteria > Pseudomonadati > Pseudomonadota > Gammaproteobacteria > Lysobacterales > Lysobacteraceae > Stenotrophomonas > Stenotrophomonas sp. YJH_SMC_6. The sequence goes on from NZ_JCAFUM010000006.1 coordinate 146,881, forward strand.
TGCGGGCGAGCGGTCCACGGCATTCCTGCAGGTAGGAGAGGGGATGGAACGCGTCCGCGGCCCCCTTGCGCCCTGCGCATGTCGCCCAGCGTGTCCCATCGACAAAGCACGGCCCGCGCAGACGGGCAGTCCAGAGGTCGGGGATGTACACGGGCGATGGGTGCGTCTTCCGCACCCGATTGGCTAAGCGTACAACCGATCAGTAAATGATAGGCATTCGCATTTTATGAATCAAGCGTGATGACCCGAGGGGCGCGTTGAGGCCTAGAACCTGAACACCACTGTCGCCGCATGCAGCAGCAGGCCGATCAGGCCACCCACCAGGGTGCCGTTGAACCGGATGAACTGCAGGTCGCGGCCCACGCTCAGTTCCAGCTGTTCCACCAGATGGCGCTCGTCCCAGCCCTTCACGGTCTGCGCGATATGCGTGGTCACGCCTTCGCGCAGGCGGCCGGTCAGGCGTTGCGCGCCTTCCAGCAGGTGCTGGTTGAGGGCCTCGCGCAGCGCCGGGTCGGCCTGCAGGCTGGCACCGAGCGAACCCAGGCTGCGCTGCAGGTGGCCGACCAGCGCCGAGTCCTCGCGCTGCAGGTCCGCGCGCAGGCTGGCGTGGATGCGCGCCCACAACCCCTGCACGTAGTCCTGCAGGGCCGGATGGTCGATCATTTCCTGCTTGAGCTGTTCGATGCGCTCGGCCAGGGCCGGGTCCTCGCGCAGGCGCTGCACGTAATTCTGCAGCCAGCTCTCGTAGTCCTGGCGCAGCGGATGCTGCGGCTCGGCCAGTACCTGCTGCAGCTCTTCCAGTACCGCGCGGGCCAAGCGCTCGGCCAGGCTGTCGCCGATCTCGTCAATCGGCTTGACCCAGTTCACCGTGCTCGAGAGCGTCGGCCATTCGCGCTGGATGTAACGCACGATCAGCTGCGAGGCGCGTTCTTTCACCTCGGGCTGCTCGAGCCAGCGGCCCAGCCGCTGCAGGCCTTCGTCCAGCACGCGTTGATGGCGACCATCGGCGGTCAGCAGGGCCAGCAGCTCACCGGCAGTGGCAGCGGCATTCCACTGCCGCAACTGCTGCACAACGAAGCCGTGCAGCTGCCGGCGCACGGCGGTTTCGTCGAAGAAATCCAGTGCCTGCAGCGCCCAGCCGCGGGCCATGTCGGCCAGCATGCGCGAGCGTGCCGGGTCGGCCAGCCAGCTGCCGAGGCGGCTGGCCGGATCGAACACCTGCAGCTTGGCCAGCAGCACGCCCGGCTCCAGGAACTGGTCGCGCACGAACAGCGCAAGGCTGTCGCCGATGCGTTCCTTGCTGCGCGGGATGATCGCGGTGTGCGGGATCGGCAGGCCCATCGGCCGCCGGAACAGCGCGACCACGGCGAACCAATCGGCCAGTGCGCCCACGGCTGCGGCCTCGCAGAACGCCGAAACCCAGGCCCAGATGCCGCGCTCGCCCTGCCAGTGGCTGACCGCGAAACCGGCCAGCATCAACAGCAGCAGGCCCAGCGCGAGGGCTTTCAGGCGCCGCAGCTGAGCGCGGCGCGGGTCGTTGGCAGACGTCATGCCGGAAGTCTAACCGGCACGGCATGAGCATCTGGTAGTGCCGGCCGCTGGCCGGCAACCTCAACGCACCCGATACGTTCATGGCGTTGCCGGCCAGCGGCCGGCACTACCCCTTGGTTCAGAGCGCTTCCAGTTGCTTGCGCAGCGCGGCCAGTTGCGCGCGCAGGGTGTCGTTCTCGCGGGTCAGCGCGACCACCCGACGGCGCAGCGCCGGTGCGTCCTCGCCCAGCTGCTCCAGCGCCGACAGCACCTCGGCATCGCGGCTGGCGATCTCGTCCTCATTTGCCTCCTCGAAATCCATCTCGGCTGCTTCCGGCTTCGGCGCACGCGGCTTGCGCTTGGACTCGCGCACGCGCTTGGCGGCCTGCTTCAGCTCGTCCTTGCCACCGGCGGCGGCGGCGCGCTGCTCTTCTTCCGGCAGGTCAGCCACGGCGGCGGCGGCGCTGATCGAGATCACGCCGGCCTTGACCGCTTCCACCACCTCGGCCGCGGCCTGGGCGTGGATGCGCTCGATCATGCCAACCTGGCTGGTGCTCAGCTTGGCTTCGCGGGCCAGCTCGGCGCGGCTGATCTTCGGCGCCGGTTCCCACGGCGGGCTGTCTTCACCGGCCTCATCGGTGACGTCGGCAGTGCCATCGCTCTCGCGCTGCAGCTGCGCCTGCTCGATCTGCTTGCGGGCGGCCAGGATGTCGCGCTTGCGCAGCGCCAGCACGCCGCGCTGGAAGTCGGACACGCTGCGACGGCCCAGGTGCTGCTCGATCATCCACAGGTGCACGTCTTCCATGCTCTGGAAGCGGGTGTTCTGTACGGTGTTGAAGGGCAGGCCATGCTTCTGGCAGATGCCGAAGCGGTTGTGGCCGTCGACCAGTACGTTGCCCCACAGGACCAGCGCGTCACGACAGCCCTCGGCCAGGATGCTGCGCTCCAGCGCGTCATGTTCGTCCGCAGTCAGCGGGTCGATATAGGCCTTGAGTTCTTCTTTGACGACGATATCCATGGGCACGGCAGCGAGCAGGAGCGGAACCGCCCATTGTACCCGCTCGCCGCCGCCGGCCAGGGCTCAGGCAGTGGCCCGGATCATCTCGCCCAGCGTGCCGGTGATCTGGTCGATCTGCGCCTTGTCCACGATCAGCGGGGGCGACAGCGCGATGATGTCACCGGTACAGCGCACCAGCAGCCCGCCGTCGTGGAAGCAGCGCCGATAGACCTCGTAGCCCCGGCTGCCCGGCGCATCGCGGCGAGGCGCCAGCTCGACCGCGCCGACCAGGCCGAAGTTGCGGATGTCGATCACGTTGGGGAGGCCCTGCAGCGCATGCAGCCGTTCCTGCCAGTACTCGCCCAGCTCGATGGCGCGCTCGAAAAGGCGCTCCTCGGCGTAGACCTCCAGCGTGGCCAGTGCGGCCGCGCAGGCCAGCGGATGCCCCGAACAGGTATAGCCATGGAACAGCTCGATGGCCTGTGGCGGTGCCTGCATCAGGGTTGCATGCACGGCGTCGCTGGCCAGCACGCCGCCCAGCGGCACTGCGCCGTTGCTGACCGCCTTGGCGAAGGTCAGCAGGTCGGGGGTGACCCCGAAGCGCTGTGCGGCGAATGGCATGCCGACCCTGCCGAAACCGGTGATGACCTCATCGAACACCAGCAGGATGCCGTGGTGGTCGCACAGCTCGCGCAGGCGCTGCAGGTAGCCCGGCGCCGGCAGAATCACCCCGGCGGAACCGGCAATGGGTTCGACGAAGACCGCCGCGATGGTTGAGGCGTCATGCAGTGCGATCAGTCGTTCCAGGTCATCGGCCAGCTCGGCGCCCTGGCGCGGCAGGCCTTTGCTGAACGCATTGCGCTGCAGGTCCAGGGTGTGGCGCAGGTAGTCCACGCCGCCCAGCTGCAGACCGAACGCCCTGCGGTTGTTGGGCAAGCCGCCCAGCGCCATGCCGCCGAAGCCCACGCCGTGGTAGGCCTTCTCGCGGCTGATGAAACGCGTGCGCTGGCCCTCGCCACGCTGGCGGTGGTAGGCCAGCACGATCTTCATCGCGGTATCCACCGCCTCCGAGCCGGAGCTGGTGAAGAACACATGGTTCAGTGGCGTCGGCGCCAATGCGGCCAGTCGCTGCGCCAGCGCGAAGGCCGGCGGTGAGCCCATCTGGAAGGCCGGCGAGTAGTCGAGCGTGCGTGCCTGCTCGACGATGGCCTCGACGATGCGTGGGCGGGCATGGCCCGCGTTGCAGCACCAGAGGCCGGCGGTGCCATCGAGGATCTGGCGGCCGTCGACATCCTCGTAGTGCATGCCCTCGGCACGCACCAGCAAACGCGGCGCGGCCTTGAACTGGCGGTTGGCGGTGAACGGCATCCAGTACGCCTCCAATGACTCCGGGCGTTGGGTAGCCAGATCGTGCAGGTCGCTCGCGGAACGCTTCATGCCAGCTCCATCGGGTCCGATGGGGGAAATGTAGCGCAGCCACGTCACGGCGGAGTCGCGGCCGCGCCGGTATAACCGGGGAAACTGTTCCGAGGAGCCCGACATGGCCGACTTTCCCGACCGCAGCCACTGGCAGGTGCTGGCCCAGCAGCTTTCGATACCCGCACAGGCCTTCATTGATGGTCGTTACACCGACGCTGCCAGCGGCGCGCGCTTCGACTGCATCAGCCCGATTGATGGGCGCGTGCTGGGGGTGGTCGCCGACTGCGATGCAGAGGACGTAGAGCGCGCAGTGCGGTCGGCGCGGCGTGCCTTCGATGCGGGCCACTGGTCAGAGGCCAGCCCGGCCCATCGCAAGCGGGTGTTACTGGCCTTGGCGGCATTGGTGGAAAAGCACGCTGATGAGTTGGCCCTGCTGGAAACCCTGGACATGGGCAAGCCGGTGCGCGACGCACGCCGTATCGACCTGCCCGGCGTGGTGCGCTGCCTGCGCTGGACCGCCGAAGCGGTGGACAAGCTGTACGGCGAAGTCGCGCCGACTGGCCCACACGAGCTGGGCCTGGTCACGCGCGAGCCAGCCGGCGTGGTCGCAGCGATCGTGCCATGGAACTTTCCGTTGCTGATGGCCTGCTGGAAGATCGCGCCTGCGCTGGCCATGGGCAATTCGGTGGTGCTCAAGCCTTCCGAGCGGTCGCCCTTGAGTGCGTTGCGATTGGCCGCGCTGGCCGCTGAGGCGGGCCTGCCGGACGGCGTGCTGAACGTACTGCCAGGCCACGGTACGCGCGTCGGTGAACCGTTGGCGCTGCACATGGATGTGGACGTGCTGGCCTTCACCGGTTCCACCGCCACCGGCGCGAAGCTGCTGGAGCATGCGGGACGGTCCAACCTCAAGCGGGTCTGGCTGGAATGCGGTGGCAAAAGCCCGCACCTGGTGTTCGCCGACGCACCGGACCTGGACGCAGCGGCCAAGGCCGTGGCGCAGGGCATCTTCTTCAACCAGGGCGAAGTCTGCACCGCCGGCTCGCGGCTGCTGGTGCAGCGCTCGATCCGTGAGGACTTCGTGCACCAGGTGATTGCCTACGGCCAGCATATGCAGCCGCAGCATCCACTGGAGGCCGATGCACCGATGGGCGCGCTGGTCGATGCCGCGCACGCGGACAAGGTGCTGGCCGATATCGCACGGGCCGAAGGCGAGGGCGCCCGCCTGCTGCTCGGCGGCCATCGGGCCGAGGTGGAGGCCGGCGGCTGCTATGTGCAGCCCACGGTGTTCGACCAGGTGCGTCCGGACCACGCGTTGGCACGCGAGGAGGTGTTCGGCCCGGTGCTGGCGGTACTTGGTTTCGAGGATGAAGCGGAGGCAGTGCGCGTGGCCAATGACAGCCGCTATGGGTTGGCGGCGGGCCTGTGGACACGCGACCTCGGCCGCGCCCATCGCGTCGCACGCCAGCTGCGCGCCGGCAGCGTGTGGGTGAACGGCTGGGATGGTGGCGACATGACCGCACCGTTCGGTGGCTACAAACAGTCCGGCAATGGGCGCGACAAGTCACTGCATGCGTTCGACAAGTACAGCGAGATCAAGGCCACCTGGATCCAGCTGTAACGACGTGGCGGCTTGACCGCTGTTCGTTCTTTGTAGCGTCGAGCCCTGCTCGACTGCTTCTCGCGAAGAGCAGTCGAGCCTTGCTCGACTCTACAGAAGGCAGACAGCCGTCGAGCTACCGGCAGCGGGCACTCACCTGCAGCACTGCCGCACGCAGCATGTCGCGGTCGGCTTCTTCGACCGCGTTCTGGAAATAGTCCATGTCCTGTTTACCCAGTTCGCACGGGTCGACGATGTATCCCGGCGGCCAAAGCCCCAGCAGTTGCGCCACGCCATGCACGATCTGCTCGGGGCTCATCTGCCGACGGATCCGGAAGTAATTGCGGCGAGGCCCGAACGCAGGATGGACCTCGCGCCGACCGATCAGGCGCGGCGCCACGCCAGCTGCGCTGATGCCGTCACCACCGTCGATGCTGCCCGCAGGCAGGCTCAGGACCAGTGGCGCCACTGCAGCCACGTCCCCCGGGGCAGGCAGGGCGCTCTCTGCCTGTGCAACCGGGGCAGGGCGGGGCATCATCGATGCGGCCGGACGCGTCATCTTTGCGGAGGGCAAGGCGGGCTGTTGAGGTGCCGGCGCCGGCGGTTCCGGCGGCAGCCAATGCAGCGAGATCCGCGGGCCCTCACCGCTACGCAGTTCGATCCGGCCGCTGTCCAGCAGCCACAGAGCGAGCCCGCCATGCACCAGCAGCACCACCAGCCATGCCGCCATCCGCGGCAGCTTCGGCGAATCGGAGCATGACAACGCAACTGCAGCCATGGGCAAGGCATCCATGCAGGGACCGGTGGCGCAGCCTAGCCGGCGGCCGGAAAAATTCCGTTGGCATCGGTGTCGGCTGAAACCATCGTCCCGTGCGGCCATCGGCCCGTGGCAGAATCGGGCGATCCGCCGTTACCCGTGTTGCCGATGTCGACGATCACTGCTGCCGCGCCGCCCGTGAATTCCCCCCGTCGTGTCCTGCTGGCCAGCCTGATCGGCACCACCATCGAATTCTTCGATTTCTATATCTACGCCACGGCCGCGGTGCTGGTGTTCCCGCACCTGTTCTTTCCGGACAGCAGTGAGCAGGCGGCCCTGCTGCAGTCACTGGCGACCTTCGCGGTGGCGTTCATCGCGCGTCCGGTCGGCTCGGCGGTGTTCGGCCATTTCGGCGACCGCATCGGCCGCAAGGCCACCCTGGTCGCCGCGCTGCTGACCATGGGCCTGTCCACGGTGCTGATCGGCCTGCTGCCGACCCATGCGCAGATCGGGCTGTGGGCGCCGGCGCTGCTGGCGCTGTGCCGTTTCGGCCAGGGCCTGGGGTTGGGCGGCGAGTGGGGTGGGGCGGTGCTGCTGGCCACCGAGAATGCGCCGCCGGGCAAGCGCGCCTGGTACGGCATGTTCCCGCAGCTGGGCGCACCGCTCGGCTTCCTGCTGTCGGCCGGCATCTTCCTCGTGCTCGGCCGCTGCCTGAGCCAGAACGACTTCCTGCAGTGGGGCTGGCGCATTCCGTTCGTGGCCAGCGCGCTGCTGGTCGGCCTCGGCCTGTGGGTGCGCCTGAACATCCACGAGACGCCGGACTTCAAGAAGGCGCTGGAGCGCAAGGCGCCGGTGCGGTTGCCGATGTGGACGGTACTGCGTGACCACCCGGTACCGATGCTGCTCGGCACGCTGGGTGCGTTCGCCACCTTCGTGCTGTTCTACCTGATGACGGTGTTCAGTCTCGGCCATGGCACCGCGGTGCTGGGCTACAGCCGCGAGCAGTTCCTGCTGATGCAGATGGCCGGCATGCTGTTCTTCGCGCTGGGCATCCCGCTGTCGGCGCGCTATGGCGACCGTTGGGGCACGCGGCGCACGATGATTGTTGCCAGCGTACTGATCGTCGGCTTCGGCGTACTGTTCGCACCGTTGTTCCAGCCGCACAGCCCGTGGCTGGTCACCGCCTTCCTGTGCCTGGGCCTGTTCCTGATGGGGCTGACCTACGGCCCCTGCGGTACCTTCCTGGCCGAGATCTACCCGGTGGAGGTGCGCTACACAGGTGCCTCGCTGTCCTTCAATCTGGCCGGCATCCTCGGTGCGGCACCGGCGCCGTACCTGGCCACCTGGCTGGCCGAACGCTTCGGCCTGGTCGCGGTCGGCTACTACCTGTGCCTGACTGCGGTGGCGACCCTGTGCGCGCTGGTGGCACTGCACCGGCGCGCGCTGCGGCTCAACCAAAGAAGCGCTTGAGCGTGCGACCCAGCCAGCCGCCGCCCTGGTGTTCGCGGGCGAACTGGTTCAGGTGCGCCTTGACCTGTTCGGCATAGGCCTGGTCGTCGCCGCGGATGTGGTTGAACAGCCAGCGCGAGAGCATGGTGCGCAGCTCGTCACTGATGTCCTCGCCGGCCTGGAAGCGCATGCGGTACTCCGAGACACGCTTGATGAAGACCTCATGCACGCGTTTGTGCGCGGCACAGAACGGGTAGCCCGCTTCCTCCATCAGCTCTTCCTCGAACGCGAAGTGCGACATGGTGTAGTCCACCACCTCGTCGATCACTTCACCCACTGCGGCACGCTGCATGCTGGCCTGGGCCACGTGCAGGTGGTTGAGCATTTCGATGATGCGGCGGTGTTGTTGGTCGATCACATCGATGCCGATGTTCAGATCATCCTGCCAGACCAGTAGTGCCATCCCCGGCTCCCCTTCATGCGTATGTCGGGGCCGACTGTAGAGCCGCCCGGCGCGGGCGGCGTTGATCTGGATCAAAGCGTACCGGTCAGGGCAGCGCCGGCTCGCGTGGGCGCAGCGGGCTGGCGACCGTGGTGCAGCTGACCCGGTTGCGGCCACCGGCCTTGGCCAGGTACAGCTGGCGGTCGGCTTCGGAGATCAGCCGGTGCAGTGCATCGCGCTGCGGGCGCAGGCAGCACAGCCCGATGCTGACCGTCATGCGCAGCGTGGCGGTGCCGATGTCCACCTCCAGCGCGGCGATGCGCTGGCGCAGCTCCTCGAAGTACAGCAGCGCCTCGTCCTGCTCCATGTCCGGCACCAGCAGGCAGAATTCCTCGCCGCCGAAGCGCGCGATCAGGTCGTGGCTGCGTGCATGCGTGGCCACCGCGCCGGCCACCGCGCGCAGCGCATCGTCGCCGGCTTCGTGGCCATGGGTGTCATTGATGTGCTTGAAGTGGTCGATGTCGATCATCGCCACCGCCACGCACTGGCCGTGCAGCTGCAGCTGCGGCAGCTGGCGCTGGCTCTGCTCCAGGAAGCAGCGGCGGTTGGGCAGGCCGGTGAGGAAATCGCGGGTGGCCAGGTCCTGCAGGGTGCCGATCAGCTCCAGCTGGTCCACATTCTGCGAGACCCGGCAGAAGAATTCCTCGCGCGAGAACGGCTTGCGCAGGAAATCGTTGGCGCCGTTCTTCAGGAAGCGCGGAATCAACGATGCATCGGTATTGCCGGAGATGCCGATCACCGCCACCTTGTCGCGCGAGCGCAGGGTGCGCAGGCGGCGGGTGAACTCCACGCCCTGCATGCCCGGCATTTCCTGGTCGACCACGGCGAGGCGGATCGCCGGATGCGCCTCGATCGCGGCCAGGCCTTCGTTGCCATCGGCCGCTTCGTGCACCTCATGGCCGTACATGCGCAGCAAGGCTGCGGCGTAACCGCGCGCGGACGGTGAGTCGTCCACCACCAGCGCGGCGATGCGCCGGTTGCGCTCCAGCCGCTGGACCAGCCACACCAGGTAATCGATGCTGCCGGGAGTGTTCTTCAGCACGTAGTCGATGATCTGCTGCTGCAGCACGCGCTTGCGCAGGTCCTCGTCGTAGACGCCGCTGACCACCACGGTGGGCAGGTCGCGCTTGAGGAAGAACTCGACCACCGCGTCGCGGTCGCCATCGGCCAGGACCAGCCCGGTCAGTACCAGGAACCAGCCGCCACCTTCGCTCAGCAGGCGGTCGGCCTCGGCCAGGGTGGAGGCGATCACCACCGGCAGTTCCAGGCGCTGCTCGATGGCCTCGCGCAGCATGCCGGTGAAGGCGCGGGAGTTTTCGACCAGCAGGATCCGCTGCGGCAGCGGATCGGCCAGGTCGCCATCGACGGCGGCCTGCGGCAGGACGGGCATGATGCGGTGGCTCACGAGGGAGGGGCTCGGCACGGATAACGGCGGTTTCGGGTGTAACTTTAGCGGCGAACGTTGCGCGCCGGGCCAGATTCCGCGTCAGGCCGCCGCTGGCGACGCGTGGGTGATCGGTTCATGCAGGACCAGCCGCAGCCGATTGCCGCGGCAGTGGACGGTTCCGCCGTAGGCAAGCATCCGTCCGGCCAGGCGCTCGACGGCCTGTTGGGTGGTACGCGTGGAAAGCGGGCAACCACGGTCGAGCAGGCTCACCACGGCAACAATGCCGCGATGCTTGCCTGCCCGACCGCTTCGGGCGCGCACGCAGACCTGCCCGGTTTCCAGTTCCAGCAGAAGTGAAACCGCCTCGATCAGCGAGCGATAGATGGCCAGTTGCAGATCCACGGTCAGCAGGCAGGGATTGCCCGCCAGCCTGGGTGGAATGACGCGATGCGTGTTGTTCCAGATTTCGCATGCACCGCCGGCTTGCAGCGCGATGTAGAGCCCGACCTGCTCCAGTCCGGTGGGATAGACCAGGCTGGCCTGTTCGCGAAACAGCCGTGAATGTACCGACGACGCGTGCTGCAGGCTGTTTGCGACCGCATGGTGGCCTTGGGACTTCAGCCAGCTGACCATCTCGCTGAGCGAATTGTCCATGCCCTCGCCCAGGTGCTTCAGGTGGACGGCCCGTTCACGCAGCTCACGCTCGCTGGTCTGAAGTGAGCCGCGTGCCAGGCGCAGCGTGGTTGCCTCGGCCAGGCCGCGGGACCGGGCGCGCTGATGGTGATAGCTGATGCTGGAACCGAGTGCCAGCAGTGCGACACTCATCACCGCCATGTTCTGTTGGGTGGCGAACGTGCCCAGGTCGAACGAGGAAGGCAGGCCAGTGCTGGGCGTTGCGCCGTGCAGGGGGAGGTTCAACAACGGAATCGCGATGGCTGCGCCGCGCCACCCGTGCATGAAGGTCAGGGCGATGGCGGGAAGGGCGGCCAGCAGCACCATGTGTGTCCGCGTCGTGTGGGCGTCGGCGCGTGTCAATTGCATGCACAGGCCCAGCACCAGCATCACCAGGATCGCCGAGGCGGTAGGGGCGACGAAACGGTCTGTCCAACCGGGGTCGGCCTGCCGCCGCGACCAGAGGAATGCCAACGGTACCAGGGTGATGATGGCGGCGAAGTGGCCAAAGATCGTCCGGTCGACCGCGTCCAGCAGGTTGCTGGGCGGTGGGTTCGACCATAGGACATATGAAATGCCCAGGTTGAGACCCGGCACGAACAACGCTGTGCAGAACGACAGCGACAGCAGCCACAGACCGGTGGCTGCTTCGGACGGTATTCTCATCCGATGCAGGTAGACCACCAGCATCGCCATCGGCATCAGCAGCGTCGAAGCCAGGATGACCCAATCCAGGCCGTAGGTGTCGATCATGGGGATGCGCAGCGTTGCAAAGTACGCGTACTCGCCCAGCAGCAGGTAGGGCCACAGGCGGGTCGGGACGATCAGCAGTGCCGCTGCGCGGATGCCCGCCGGCAGGAAGAACTGATCCAGCGAAAACTGACGCGAGCCGAGGCAGCTCAGCGCATAGACGGCCGCGAGTGCGATGCCGGCTGGCCGGATACGGAAGCTCAGTTCAACTGCCTTCTTGAATCGGTCCAAACCCGAGCCTCCCTTGCTCGTGACATGGCAGCGGCCGTGCGGGTTGCTTGAACGCGCCATGACGCGCCATTGGATGACAGTATGGATGGAAGCAGGGGGGCGCAATTGCACGCCGGCGCCAGATCCTGACGGGGTGGATTCGGCGCCGACCAAAGATCACTTTCGCGCAATGATCTGCAGCTCCTTTCACCGGGATAGTCAGATCGCGGCCCGGGGGGCGCCAGTGTCCATGGAGCGTGTGCTTTCCCTCAAGGCTTCAGTAGTGCCTGCCTGGCGGGGAGCGTCCCGTGCTTCGGTCAACACCATCCTGAGCCTGTTGCCACTCAGGTCCATGTGGCCAGCGTGTGCGAGCACTCGGCCCAGCAGCTGCTCGTTTGCCAGCGCCTTTGCACGGCCTCCCAGTGATGCGTGGCGGTCCAGAAGAGCCACGCAGATGAAGGCACCACGCTTCCGGATGGAGCTTCCGCAGCGGATACTGACCGAGATCTGTCCACACTCGCACTTCAATAGAAGCGAGACCGCATCGACCACGAGTCGATAGGCAGCAAGCTGCAGGCCGACCCCGAGTGCGCAGGGGTCACCCTTCAACCTCGGCTGGCCGATGCGATGCGTAGCATTCCATGCCTCGCGCACCCCGCCAGCCTGCAACGCCACGTACAGGCCCAGCTGTTCCAGGGCGGCGGGATAGATCATGCTGGCCTGGGCCCGGAACAGGCGCGAATGCACCTCCGAGGTATGCCGCAGGCTGTCGGCCACGGCGTGATGACCCTGCGCATGCAGCCAGTTCACCATTTCGTTCAGCGACAGGTCCATGCCATCGCCCAGCTGGCGCAGGTGTGCCGCGCGTTCGCGCAGGTCCATCTCGCTGGCCAGGTGTGAATTCCGCGCAAGCTGCAGGGCCGCTCTGCCATCTTCCTCGCGCAGCCGGTGCTGGTTCTGGAAGTGGGTGATGCGCGCACCCAGCAACAGCAGGGCGATGCTGGCGATGGCCATGGCCTGCTGGGTAGCGAAGGTAGCCGGGTCGAATGCCGTCGGATGGTCGGCGGGGGTGCTGAGGCCAAGAATCATGTTAACGGCGGCGACACCGATGGCCGCACCGCGCCATCCCAGCAGGCAGGTCAGGGCGATCGCGGGAATAGGCAGGATCAACAGCAGCTGCAGCGAGCCGGGGGCCGTGATCGAGGCCGGTACCGGCGTCGCCTGCAGGCCAATGACCAGCATGGCGCCGAGTGCTGCGACCGTGGCCGCGACAGACCCGGTTGTCCATTTTTCCTCGGCGCGGCGGATCCACAGCAATGCCAGGGGTGCCAGGATCAGGATGCCGGTGAAGTCGCCCAGCGCATAGCGCAATACGTTGGTGATGAATGACGCGTTCTGCAACGGCTCCCAGAGCAGGTACGAGATTCCCAGGTTGAGCAGACTGATGACCGTCGCGGCGCATACCGCAATGGAGATCACGCCGACGATCGTGGTGCGTGCCAGCAGTTTCCGGTGCAGGCGCACGATCAGCATCACGGCAGGCATCAGGAACACCGAGGCCAGGATTACCCAGGTCAGGTTGTATTTGCTGATCAGGGGGATGCGCAGATGCGCGAAGTAGGCGTATTCACCCATCAGCAGGTAGGGCCAAAGACGGGGCGGGCACAGCAACAGCGCGGCCACCCGCACGCCGGCAGGCAGGAAGAACTGGTCCAGTGACAGCTTGCGCGCACCCCAGCAGGCGAGGGCATAGAGCAGCGCCAGCGCCAGCCCTTCGGGGCTGACCCGTATCCTCACCAGCAGGCCGTCCTTCCACCACTGCATCCACGTGCTCCCCAGCTCCTGCGCCGATTATGTGGCTGGGAAGGGCCCCGCTACCACAACGCATCCCGCAGCTTGTACCACGACATCGCCGCCACCAGCAGGGGCGTGCGCAGCAGCCGGCCGCCGGGGAAGGGCGCATGCCGCAGGCGCTGGAACACGTCCAGACGCTCGCTCTGGCCGGCAATGGCGGCGGCGATCACCTCGCCGGCCAGTCCGGCGGCGGCCACCCCATGGCCGGAGAATCCCTGCGCGAAGTACAGGTTGCCGTCCAGCCGGCCCCAGTGCGGGGCGCGGTTGCGGGTAATGTCCACGTAGCCACCCCAGACCTGGTCCAGCACAACGTCGGCCAGCTGCGGGAAGACGTCGTGCATGTGTCGCTGCATCACCCCGCGCAGGCCGGGCGGGGGCAGTGCCGAGTAGCTGGCGCGGCCGCCGAACAGCAGGCGATGGTCGTGGCTGAGGCGGAAGTAGTCCAGTGCCCAGGCGGTGTCGGCCACGGCCATGTTGTTGCCGATCAGGGCGCGGGCACGTTCGGCGCCCAGTGGCTCACTGGCACCGATATAGGTGCCCACCGGCATGATCCGCCGTTCCAGCTCGGGCAGCAGGCCCTGCAGCCAGGCATTGCCGGCCACCACCAGATGCATGGCGCGCACGCTGCCCTGGGCAGTGTGCAGGCTCGGCCGTGGCCCGCGCTGGATGCGCACGACGGGCGAATCCTCGTGGATGACCACACCTGCCGCGCGCGCTGCATCGGCCAGACCGCGTGCATACGCCAGCGGGTGCAGGTGTGCGCTGAGCGGGTCGAACATCGCGGCGCGGTAGCGCGGGCTGTCCAGCTGCGCGCGCAGAGCGTCACGGCCCCACCACTGCATGGGGTAGTCGTAGTGGCGTTGCAGGTGCTCGCAGTTGGCGTGCAGGTCACGCTCGTGGCGTTCACGGATGGCCACGCTGGCGTGGCCTTCAACCCAATGGCAGTCGATGCGGTGGCGATCGATGCGCGTGCGCATCGCCTGCACTGCGTCGCGCGACCAGTCGAACAGGTGGCGTGCATCATCACGACCCAGCTGACGCTCCAGTTCGTCCACCTCGCAGCCGTAGCCGACCAGCGCCTGGCCACCATTGCGGCCGGACGCGCCCCAACCGATCCGCTGCGCCTCCAGTACCACCACGCGCTGGCCACGTGAGGCCAGTTCCAGGGCCGCGGTCAGGCCGGTGTAGCCCGCACCAAGCACTGCCACATCGGCCTGAACCTCGCCCTGCAGCGGGGGCAGCGCGGGTGGTTCGGGCAGGCTGGCGGCATACCAGCTGGGCGGGAACGCGGCACTCACCGCAGGCCTCGCGGGCGCAGTGCGGGAGAGGAGGGCGGGGGAGGACGATCAGCATTCACCCGAGTAGTTTCGCCGATGCGTGACAGCCATGGTGTGACGGCGACGACTTGCCGCCTTCGCCGGACGGCGGGTAACGTGTCGGCACGCCAAGGAGTTTTCCCATGCGCCGCCTGCCCTGGGTGGGCCTGCCCACCGACAGCACCGTGCTCGGCCATCACCGTTTCGCGGTGGCTGGCGAGAAGTACGTGCGCGCGCTGGTCGAGGCCGCCGAGGTGACCCCGGTACTGTTGCCGAGCATGCAGCCGCCGCTGCCGGCCGGCGACTGGCTGCAGGGGCTCGATGGCCTGCTGTTGACCGGTGCGGTCAGCAACATCGAACCGCAGCATTACGACGGCGGTCGCAGCTGGCCGGGCAATCCGCATGACCCGGCCCGTGACGCCAACGCGTTCGCGCTGCTGCACGAGGCGCTGGCGCTGGACCTGCCGGTGCTGGCGATCTGCCGCGGCCTGCAGGAGCTGAACGTTGCGCTGGGTGGCACGTTGCATCCGCAGGTGCACGCGGCGCCCGGTCTTTCGGATCATCGTGAAAACCCGAAGGCGCCGGTTGATGTGCAGTACGGGCCGGCCCATGCGGTCGCCCTGGCGGCGGATGGCTGGCTGGCGCAGTGGCAAGGCGGTGACCGCGCACAGGTCAATTCGGTTCACGGGCAGGGCATCGACCGACTGGCACACGGGCTGCAGGTCGAGGCCAGGGCCGATGATGGACTGGTCGAGGCAGCGCGCAGCCCACGCCATCGTTTCGTGCTCGGCGTACAGTGGCACCCGGAGTGGCGTGTCATGGACTCGCCGTTCTATCACGCTATTTTCCGTGCGTTCGGCCAAGCTTGCCGGCAGCACCAACAGAACCGACTGGATTCCCGATGAGTTCCCGAACGCGCCCGCGCAAGACGGCTACGCCCCCCGCACCGCAGGAAAGCAGCCTGCTGCGCTGGCTGAAGGAGCGGCGCATCACCGAGGTCGAATGCCTGGTGCCGGACATCACCGGCAACGCGCGCGGCAAGATCATTCCCGCCGACAAGTTCTCGCATGATTACGGTACGCGGCTGCCCGAAGGCATTTTCGCCACCACCGTCACCGGCGAGTTCCCTGATGACTACTACGAGCTGACCTCGCCGTCGGACTCGGACATGATGCTGCGTCCTGATCCGGACACGGTGCGCATGGTGCCGTGGGCGGCCGACGCCACCGCGCAGGTCATCCACGACTGTTACACCAAGAACGGTGAGCCGCACGAGCTGGCGCCACGCAACGTACTGCGCCGCGTGCTGGCGGCCTACGCCGAGCTGGGCCTGCGCCCGGTGGTGGCGCCGGAGCTTGAGTTCTTCCTGGTGCAGAAGAACACCGACCCGGACTTCCCGCTGCTGCCACCGGCCGGCCGCTCCGGGCGCCCGGAAACCGCGCGGCAGTCGTACTCGATCGATGCGGTCAACGAATTCGACCCGATCCTCGACCTGATGTACGACTACGCCGATGCGATGAAGCTGGATGTGGACACGCTGATCCACGAATCCGGTGCGGCGCAGCTGGAGGTCAACTTCACCCATGCCGATGCGATGGACCTGGCCGACCAGGTGTTCCTGTTCAAGCGCACCATGCGCGAGGCGGCGATGCGCCACGGCGTGTATGCCACCTTCCTGGCCAAGCCGATGGAGAACGAGCCGGGCAGTGCCATGCACATCCACCAGAGCCTGGTGCGGGTGAGCGACGGCAGCAATGTGTTCGCTGGCGATACCGATGCCGAAGGCGAGTTCAGCCCGGTGTTCGGCCACTATCTGGGCGGCCTGCAGAAATACGCGCCGCAGGCGATGGCGTTCTTCGCGCCGAACGTGAATTCCTACCGCCGGCTGGTGTTCGGCGAAGTCTCGCCGAGCAACGTGCACTGGGGCTTCGACAACCGCACCTGTGGCCTGCGCGTGCCGCTGGACACGCCGGAAAACATGCGCGTGGAGAGTCGTTTCGCCGGTTCCGACGCCAACCCCTACCTGGCGATGGCGGCGACTCTGGCCTGCGGCCTGCTGGGCATCCGCGAGCGGTTGGCACCGGATGCGCCGGTGACCGGCAGCGCCAAGGAACTGGGCTACAACCTGCCGCGCTCGCTGGGCGAAGCGCTGGATGGGCTGGAGCAGTGCAGCGAACTGCAGGCCCTGCTGGGCGAGCGCTTCTGCCGGGCCTACATCTCGGTGAAGCGCAAGGAATACGAGACCTTTTTCCGTGTCATCAGCTCGTGGGAGCGCGAGTTCCTGCTGCTGAACGTCTGAGCATCCGGAATAGAAAAATCCGCCGCCGGGGGGTAGGCTGGCACCCGTCGCCGGCCCCGCCGGCCCCCCTTCCCGCATTCTGGAGCACCCGATGAAGCTGCGTATCCTCACGCTCGGCCTGGCCTCCGCCATGCTCGCCGCCTGTGGCGGTGGCAATGGCGGCGCGCAGGACAGCCAGGTCCTGAACGTCTACAACTACAGCGATTACATCGCCGAGGACACCATCCCGACCTTCGAGAAGGAGAGCGGCATCAAGGTGACCTACGATGTGTTCGACAGCGATGAGATGGTCGAGACCAAGCTGCTGGCCGGCAACAGCGGCTACGACGTGGTGGTGCCGACCCTGAACTTCTTCGGTCGCCAGATCCAGGCCGGTGTGTTCCTGCCGCTGGACAAGAGCAAGATCCCGAACCTGGCCAATCTCGATCCGGCGGTGATGAAGCGCATCGCCACCCAGGACCCGGGCAACCAGTACGGCGTGCCGTACATGATCGGCACCACCGGCATCGGCTACAACGTGGAGATGCTGAAGCAGCGTTTCGGTGGCAGCACCGACATCGCCAACAGCTGGGACCTGGTGTTCAAGCCGGAGAACATCAGTAAGATGAAGGACTGCGGCGTGACCATCCTGGACACGCCGGCCGACATGATCCCGATTGCGCTGCATTACCTGGGCCTGGACCCGCACAGCGGTGACCCGGCCGAGCTGCAGAAGGCGGCCGACCTGCTGAAGTCGATCCGACCGTACGTGCAGAATTTCCACTCCTCGCAGTACGTGGGTTCGCTGGCCAATGGCGGCACCTGCCTGGTGGTCGGCTGGTCGGGTGACATCATCCAGGCCCGCGACCGCGCCGAGGAAGCCAGCAATGGCGTGCACGTGGCCTATTCGATCCCGAAGGAAGGCGCCCCGCAGTGGTTCGACATGCTGGCGATCCCGAAGGACGCCAAGCATCCGGAGGCCGCTTACGCCTTCATCAATTACCTGCTGCAGCCGAAGGTTGCCGCGGCCAACACCAACTTCATCCACTACGCCAACCCGGTGCCGACCGCGACCCCGCTGGTGGATGAGGCGATCCGTACCGACCCGACCATCTACCCGCCGGCCGACGTGGCCGCGAAGATGTTCACGTATTCGATCAACACGCCGGAGACCGACAAGCTCTACACCCGGCTGTGGACCGAGGTGAAGACCGGCCGTTGAGCCGGCCTGGTGCCGCCGGGTCATGCCCGGCGGCTGCCTTACCCTGGGTCGATGCCGGTACTCCCGCTTCGGCCCAGGTGCCGCAGGATGGCAGGCAGCAGGTCGCGTGCATCGCGACCGCCGTTGCACAGGAACGATGAACTCATCCGCTGCAGGTTGTGCATGCCGATGAAGAACAGCCCCGGTTGCGGTGAAACACCGAAGTCGCCGAGCGGGTAGCCATGTGCATCCAGCGCGCCCGGTACGTCGAGCCAGGGCCATTCGGCGACGAAGCCGGTGGCCAGCACCACCGAGCGGATGCCTTCCGCCTGCAGATCCAGTTCACGCGGGGCGGCGTCCGGCTCCCAGTGCAGATAGACCTCCTCCGGAATGTGGCGGGCATCGTCGGTGCGTGGCTCGGGACGCGTGGCGTAGTACGCGCTGGCCAGCGAATCAAGATAGGCGTACTCGGCCTGCGTGGCCTCGATCGCGGTACGCAGCTGCGGGCGCACATCGGCGAAGCGGGCGACGTTTCCATCGAAGCCCTGCAACCGGCCCAGCAGCCTGATGCCCGCGCGGTGCATCGCCAGCAGGCTGATCGAGCTGCCCAGGCCACCGTTTCCCTTGCCGGAAATAAGCGGGAACTCCGCGGTGCGGGCCTTGCGCAGTGCATCCGGTTCCCCGGCAAGTACGCCCGCCGCTTCACTCACATGTTGATGGATGCGCCCGGCCATGTCCCACCAGGTCATCGAGTCCTTGCCGCGCAGCCGGCGGGTATGCGAATGCCGCTGGGCCAGTGACCAGTGCACGCTGCGACCGCTGTCGCGCAGGTCCTGGGCGATCTGCGCGCCGGACTGCCCACCCCCGATGACCAGCACGGCGCCATCGGGTAGCTGACGGGCACTGCGGTAGTCGCCCGAGTGCAGCACGGTCAGGCCTGGCGCGGGCGCGAACGGGACCCGGGGCATCCGTGCGCGGCGGTATTCACCGGTGGCGACCACCACCGAGCGGGCATGGATCAGCCCCTGGCTGCTGTGGATGGCGTAGCCACCGGGCCCAGGCCCAACCCGATGCACCCCGCATCCCTCGTTGATCGGCAGGGAACGCTCGTGGGCATAGTCGCGGAGGTGCCGGATCACCTCCGGGGCGCCCATGAAGCCATCCGGGTCATCGCCGGCATAGGCATGACCATGCAGGGCCATCGTCGCGTTGGCGGTGTTGGTCTGGAACGACTCCCAGCGCCGCTGCCAGCTGGCGCCTACGGTTTCGGCCTCCAGCACGCGATGCTCGACGCCGGCTTCCTGCAGGAGCGCGCTGAGCGACAGCCCGGCCTGGCCGGCGCCGATGATGACCAGCGGCAGCCTTGCAGGCAGGGAGCCCGGCAGGCGGGGCGGGAAAGGGGAGGGGCTGTCCGGGGAAGTCACCAGGGTGGGTCCATGCAAGGCCTTGATCAGGGCCATTGCGCGGGGAATGCCCCGGGCCTTCAACAGATCCGGTTCTGAAAAACGTTGCAGATCGAGGCGTCGCCTGTGATGTCTGGCCGGGACGACCGCAGGGTCGTCCCGGGGAGCCCGGGCCTCTGCGCGGGCAGGCCACCATGGCGGGGGAAAACCGACACTCCTGGGGCCCCCGGAGCCGGCCAGCGGCCGCTTCCGCCTGCCGCCGTCATATCCCCTGGGCCCCCCGGCCGTTAGAATGGCGGCCGCTGTCCACCGCCCGCTCCCGGAGCCCCCATGCCCGTTGAAGCCCAGCCGGTAGCCACCGTCGTCGACACGACCGGTGCGCCCGGCTATCTCTCCATTCGTGACCTGCGCAAGGAATTCGACGGTTTCGTCGCCGTCGACGACGTCAACCTGGACGTGCGCAAGGGCGAGATCTTTGCCCTGCTCGGTGGCTCCGGCAGTGGCAAATCGACCCTGCTGCGCTGCCTGGGCGGCTTCGAGACGCCCACCAAGGGCAGCATCACCCTCGATGGCCAGCGCCTGGACGCGCTGCCGCCGTACCAGCGGCCGGTCAACATGATGTTCCAGTCCTATGCGCTGTTCCCGCACATGACGGTCGAGCAGAACATTGCCTTCGGCCTGAAGCAGGATGGCCTGGGCAAGGATGCGATCGGCAAGCGCGTGGGCGAGATGCTCGACCTGGTGCAGATGGGCCACCTGGGCAAGCGCAAGCCACACCAGCTGTCCGGCGGCCAGCAGCAGCGCGTGGCGCTGGCGCGGTCGCTGGCCAAGGGGCCGAAGCTGCTGCTGCTGGACGAGCCGATGGGCGCGCTGGACAAGAAGCTGCGCTCGCAGATGCAGCTGGAACTGGTCAGCATCATCGAATCGTCGGGCGTGACCTGCGTGATGGTCACCCACGACCAGGAAGAAGCGATGACCATGGCCACCCGCATCGCGGTGATGGATGCCGGCTGGATCCAGCAGGTCGGCAAGCCGGACGAGGTCTACGAGCAGCCGGCCAACCGCTTCGTCGCCGAGTTCATCGGTTCGGTCAACCTGTTCGACGGGGTGATCGACGAGGACCTGCCGGAGTACGTGACCGTACGCTCGCCGCTGTTCCCGGCGCCGATCTACATCGCCCATGGCATCACCGGTTATGAAGGGCAGCCGGTCGCGTTCGCGCTGCGCCCGGAGAAGGTGATGATCGGCAAGGACGAACCGGAAGGGCACACCAACAAGGCCCAGGGCGTGATCGAGGACATCGCCTACTTCGGCAGCCATTCGGTCTACCACGTGCGCCTGCCCAGCGGCGCCAAGGTACTGGCCAACTTCGCCAATTCGCAGCGCTGGGCCAGTGATGGCCTCACCTGGGGCGACGAGGTGTGGGTGCACTGGCGCGACAACGACGGCGTGGTGCTCACCTCATGAGCACCGCCGGCCTGAAGCGCTGGCTGCCGGGGCTGCGTGCCACGGTGATCGGCATTCCGTACCTGTGGCTGCTGCTGTTCTTCGCAGTGCCGTTCCTGATCGTGCTGATGATCAGCTTCTCGCTCAGCCGGGTCGGCTCGCCGCCGTACACCTGGCTGCTGCAGTACGCCGACGGCGGTTTCTCGCTGAAGCTGAACCTGGAAAACTACCTGGCGCTGTTCCGCGATTCGATCTATGCCCAGGCCTTCCTGAGCTCGATCAGGATCGCGGCGATCTCGACCTTCCTGACGCTGCTGATCGGCTATCCGATGGCCTATGCCATCGCGCGCCTGTCGCCCGCCGCTCGCAACGTGGCGATGATGCTGGTGGTGCTGCCGTCGTGGACCTCATTCCTGATCCGCGTGTATGCATGGAAGGCGATCCTGGACCGCAACGGCCTGCTCGACCAGTTCCTGCAGTTCACCGGCCTGCAGACGCTGATGACGTCGATGGGCCTGCCGAAACTGCAGCTGATCGACACCCCGACCGCCGCCTACATCGGCATCGTCTACTGCTATCTGCCGTTCATGGTGCTGCCGCTGTACGCCAATCTGGTCAAACATGACCACCGCCTGCTGGAGGCGGCCTACGACCTCGGTGCCAAGCCGTGGCAGGCGTTCCTGCGCATCACCCTGCCGTTGTCCAAAGCGGGCATCATCGCCGGCTGCATGCTGGTGATGATTCCGGCGATCGGTGAATTCGTGATCCCGGAAATGTTGGGTGGCTCGGAGACGCTGATGGTGGGCCGCCAGCTGTGGAACGAGTTCTTCAACAACCGCAACTGGCCGGGCGCCTCGGCGATGGCGGTGGCGATGATCCTGTTGCTGCTGGTGCCGATCCTGCTGTTCAACCGTTCCCAGCAGCGCCTGCTGGAAGGGAAGCAGGCATGAGCCCGCGTAGCGCAAAGGGCCTGGGGCTGGGCGTGCTGCTGCTCGGCTTCGCCTTCCTGTACCTGCCGATCCTGCTGTTGATGTTCTATTCGTTCAACAGCTCGCGGCTGGCGATGGTCTGGGCCGGGTTCTCCACCCGTGCCTACAGCGACCTGTTCGCCGACCGCGCGCTGATGGATGCGATGTGGACCAGCCTGGTGGTGGCGTTCTGGACCGCCTGTACCGCCACCGTGCTGGGTACGCTGGCGGCGATGGTGATGACGCGCTTCAAGCGCTTCCGTGGCAAGCCGCTGTTCGGCGCGCTGGTGACCGCACCGCTGGTGATGCCGGATGTGATCCTGGGCTTCTCGCTGATGGCGCTGCTGGCCTCGATGGGCGCGATTCCCGGCTTCCCGGCACGCGGCCTGGCCACCATCTGGATCGCCCACGTCACCTTCACCCTGTGCTTCGTCACCGTGGTGGTGTCCTCGCGGCTGCAGGAAATGGACCTGTCGCTGGAAGAAGCGGCGATGGATCTGGGCGCCAGCCGGCTGACCGTGTTCGGCCGCATCACCCTGCCGATCATCGCGCCGGCGCTGGTGGCGGGCTGGCTGCTGGCGTTCACCCTGTCGCTGGATGACGTGGTGGTGGCCAGCTTTGTCGCCACGCCGGGCTCGACCACGCTGCCGATGAAGGTGTTCGCCTCGGTGCGCATGGGCATCAGCCCGAAGATCAACGCGTTGGCCACGCTGCTGGTGTCGGCGGTGTCGATCGCCGCGGTGATCGGCTGGTACATCAACGCCCGCGCCGAGAAGCGGCGCCAGCGCGACCTGCAGCTGGCGCGGCAGGACAACGGCTGAGCACACGGTCTGCCGACAACGCCGGCAACACCCGGCTCACAGCCGGCGGCGCACAATGGGGGTCTTCCAGATGGAGATCCCCCATGACCGTCGAGATCGTCGACCCGGCCACCGGACAGGTGACCTACCGCCATGAACTGATGGGCGCAGCCGACATCGAGCAGCGCCTGCAGGCCGCTGCCGATGCATTTCCGGGCTGGGCAGATCGCTCGCTGCAGGACCGCGGCGCCATCCTTCGCCAGATCGCCGCGCAGCTGCGCACGCGGCGCGACGACCTGCAGCAGGCGATGACCCACGAGATGGGCAAGCTCAAGGCCGAGGCACTGGCCGAGGTCGACAAGTGCGCTGCCGCCTGCGAGTACTATGCCGATCACGCGGCCGACTATCTCAAGCCGCAGCTGATCGATACCGAAGCCCAGCGCAGCTACGTGCGCTACGAGCCGATCGGCTGCGTGTTCGCGGTGATGCCGTGGAATTTCCCGATCTGGCAGGTGTTCCGTTTCCTCGCCCCGGCGTTCATGGCTGGCAACGTCGCCCTGCTCAAGCACGCCAGCAACGTGCCGCAGTGCGCCGACCTGATCCTGGCGGTGTGCCGTGACGGCGGCCTGCCTGATGGCGTGTTCGACGTGCTGCACATCGACAACGACCAGGCCGCCGGCGTGCTGCGCGACGCACGGGTGAAGGCGGTGACGCTGACCGGCAGCGAGCGGGCAGGGCGCTCGATCGCCTCCAATGCCGGCAGCCAGCTGAAGAAGTCGGTGATGGAGCTGGGTGGCAGCGATGCCTTCGTGGTGCTCGACGATGCCGACCTCGACAAGACCGTGACCGCGGCAGTGAAGTCGCGCTTCGACAACAGCGGGCAGACCTGCATCGCGGCCAAGCGCTTCATCGTGGTCGAGGCGGTGGCCGATGAATTCACCCGTCGCTTTGTGCAGGCGGCAGGCGAGCGCCAGTACGGCGATCCCGATGAGCGCGGTACCACGCTGGCGCCGATGGCTCGCGCCGACCTGCGTGACGAACTGCACAAGCAGGTGCAGGCCAGTGTGGCCAAGGGCGCGCGGGTGCTGATCGGTGGTGAGCCGATTGCCGGCACCCATGCCGGCTATCCGGCCACGGTGCTCGACCAGGTCGGCCCGGGCATGCCGGCGTATGACGAGGAGCTGTTCGGGCCGGTGGCCGCAGTGATCCGGGTCAAGGATGAGGCCGAGGCACTGCGCGTGGCCAACGACACCCGCTTCGGCCTGGGCGGCAGCGTGTGGACTGGCGATCCGGTACGCGGCGAGCGCTTCGCGCAGCGCATGGAATGCGGTGCGGCGTTCGTCAACGCCATCGTCAAGAGCGACGCGCGGCTGCCGTTCGGCGGCAGCAAGCAGTCAGGCTTTGGTCGGGAGCTGGCTGACCATGGCATCCATGAGTTCATGAACATCAAGACCGTCTACGTGGCTTGATCCCGAACGGTAGTGCCGGCCGTTGGCCGGCATTGCCGGGTTGCCGGCCAGCGGCCGGCACTACCAGAAGCGGGGCATGTGCCACGACCAACGGTCGTGGCCTACCGTTTTTGGTGGGTATCGACCGTTGGTCGATACGCGCTACAACCACTTCGCGCGCTTGAACAACCGATACAGCCCCACGCACACACCGCCCACGCCAACGATCATCAGCGGGTACGACCAGGGTTCGCTCAGCTCCGGCATGTGACTGAAGTTCATGCCGTACCAGCTGGTGATCAGCGTCGGCGCGGCGAGCAGCGCAGCCCAGGCGCCCAGCCGCTTGACCGTCTCGCCCTGCGCCAGTGTCACCAGCGAAAGGTTCACGCTCAGCGCAGTGCCCAGCATCTCGCGCAGGGTGTCGATCACATCGCTGATGCGCACCGCATGGTCATGCACGTCACGCACGTAGAGCTTCACTTCATCGGGAATCAGTTCGCCCTGGTAGCGGCGCAGCTGCGCCAGCACGTCCTGCAACGGCGCCACCGCCATCCGCATCTTGTTCAGTTCGCGCTTGAGCTCGTACAGCCGCACCACCGTGCTGCGCTTGTAGGTGTCGGCGAAGATGTCCTTTTCCAGCAGGTCCAGGGTGTCGCGGAAGCGGTGCACGATCGGCAGGTAGTTGTCGACCACGAAGTCGGTCACCGCGTACAGGCAGTACGACGGGCCCATCTTCAGCAGCTGCGGCTCGCGCTCGACGCGTGCGCGCACCGGCGCGTAGGAAAGCGAGGCGCCGTGGCGGACCGTCACCAGGAAGCGCGGGCCGAGGAAGGCATGGGTTTCGCCATACTGGATGCGTTCGTCGACCATCTGCGCGGTGGTCACCACCACGAACAACGAGTTGCCATAGGTCTCGACCTTGGGCCGCTGGTGCGCGTTCCGCGCATCCTCGATGGCCAGGTCGTGCAGGCAGAATTCTTCCTGCAGTTTCAGCAGCACGTCTTCGTTGGGGTCGTACAGGCCGACCCAGACGAAGCCGTTGCCGCTGGCAATGACATCGCTGATGGCATCCAGGCTGATGTCGTGGCGCTTGCCCTCGTCATCGTAGTGGACGCAGTTGATGACGCAGGTAGGGTTGGCCGAAGCGGGGGCGGAAGCGGAGGCGGGCAATGACATGCCCGCCATCGTGCGTCAGGGCCGTGTTTCGGACAAGTGAGGACGACGCGCCAGCACCCACGCCAGTGCCATGTGCACCGGCAGCAGCAGCACGATCCACTGCACGTTGTACTGCGCCTGCAGGCTCAGCCAGTGCAGCACCAGCGCGGCCACCGCCTGTACCGCCAGCAGCCACAGCACGATCCTGAACATGCGTCCCGGCACGCGCCGGCGCAGCAGTGCGATCGCGCCCGGCAGCAGCAGCACGGCCAGTGGCGAAAGCAGCAGCAGGTTGCGGTTGGCCCATGCAGCGTAGTGGATGCTGAAGCCCCACAGGAACACCAGCACGCCACCGAACAGGGCGCACAGCAGCCAGAACGGCAGGGCCAGCCCGGCCAGCAGGCGCGGGCGGTTGCGCAGCGCCAGCACGCCAGCGGCGATCACCAGGCCGCACAGCAGCCACGGCCACCAGCGGCGTGCGAACTCCTTCGGCTCCGGATCGATGCGGTGCGGCAACAGTTCCTGTTCGGACTGCACCAGCGGCCGGCCATCGCTGTTGCGTGCCTGGCGCAGGGCATCGGCCAGGCGCATCGGGACGAACGCTTCCTGCCAGCGCGACAGCGGCTGGTCGGCAAACGGTCCGAGGCCCACGTCGAAGCCCAGCCACATCCATGGTGCCGGCGAGGCCAGACGGACCGATTCACTGCGATAGGTGTTGCCACGCGAACGCCCCGACAGCTGCGACTGCAGGCCGCCGCCGAGTGCCTTGTCCAGCGTGTCGCGCACCATCGTCGCGCAGTT
The DNA here is from genome assembly GCF_059371335.1 of Stenotrophomonas sp. YJH_SMC_6. Classification (NCBI taxonomy): domain Bacteria; kingdom Pseudomonadati; phylum Pseudomonadota; class Gammaproteobacteria; order Lysobacterales; family Lysobacteraceae; genus Stenotrophomonas; species Stenotrophomonas sp. YJH_SMC_6. The sequence continues at coordinate 172,821 of NZ_JCAFUM010000006.1, forward strand.
GGCAGTGTAGTAATCGTAGTGGTAACGCGCGTTTTCCGGCTTGGCCCGCTCGGCCAGGCCGGCGGCCAGCGAGCGCGCCTGGTCCGGGCGCAGGTCCAGCCATTGCACGCTGGCGCCACGGCCGGTCTCGTCGTAGTACGACAGGTCCTGCTGCAGCGGCAGCGCCACCAGGTAGTACATCATGTCGCCGCGCGCGAAGCGGCTGATGAAATCGTCCTCGGACGGATCGAAGTAGCCGAAGTTGTACGAGGTCGCTTCACCGCTGAGCGGATCGACCACCACGATGGCGTCATGGCCGAAGCGTTCGAAGAACACCGTGCCCGGCTGCATGGTCACCACGCCGATGCGCGGAGCAGGGGCTTCAGCGCTGGCCGCGGGCACGGCAGGTGTGGCCGGCGCCGGCTGCGCGAAGGCGGCCAGCGGCAGGGCCATGGCCAGCACGTAGAGTGCCAGCCACACCATGAGGATCAGGCCGCGGCGCTTCAAGCGTCGTCCTGCGCGTCCGGCGGCAGCACGGTCACGTGGAAGGCTTGTACCCGGCGCGCATCGGCGCGGGCCACGCGGAACATGAAGCGGTCCAGCGCCAGCTCGTCACCGACTTCCGGCAGGTGGCCCACGGCCTCGGTGACCAGGCCGCCGATGGTGTCGTAGTCCTCGTCGGAGAAGGTCGCGCCGAAACGCTCGTTGAAGTCGCCGATCGGGGTCAGCGCGTCGACCACGTACTGGCCGTCGGACTGGATCGCGATCTGCGCCGAGGGATCCTCGGCCTCGTCATGCTCATCGTCGATCTCGCCGACGATCTGTTCCAGCACGTCCTCGATGGTGACCAGGCCGGCGACACCGCCGTACTCGTCCACCACGATGGCCATGTGGTTGCGCGACAGGCGGAATTCCTTCAGCAGCACGTTGAGCTTCTTCGCTTCCGGGATCAGGACCGCCGGGCGCAGCAGCTCGCGCACGTTGGCCGGACCGTTGTCGGCGACCACGCCGCGCAGCAGGTCCTTGGCCAGCAGGATGCCAAGGATGTCGTCCTTGTTCTCGCCGTGCACCGGGAAGCGTGAATGGCCGGATTCGACCACCTGCTTCATCAGTTCCAGGAAGGGCGCTTCAACCGGCAGCGAGACCATCTGCGAGCGCGAGATCATCACGTCGCCCACGGTCAGCTCGGCCACCGAAATGGCGCCTTCCATCATCTTCAGGGTATCGGCGGCGATCAGACCCTCTTCCTGCGCGGTGTGCAGGACTGCGACCAGCTCGTCGCGGGTATGGGGTTCGCCGGAGAAGGCGGAGGTCAGGCGTTCAAGCCAGCCGCGCTTCTTTTCACTGTGCTCCGCAGGGGAGCTACTACTGTCGTCTTCTGACATCTCTGGAAAAAAGGCACCCGGCAGGCCGGGCGTTGACCCAAGTCTAGCAGGATGTGACGGCCTGTCAGTGACTGCCGGTGGCCGGGGCTGGGGCGGCCGCGGCCGGCGCCTCTTCGGGCAGGTCCAGGCTGTAGGTGCAGCCGGCCAGGGTCTTGCCCGGGTGGGAGGCCACGGTGGAGACGCTGAGGATGATCGACTCGATCTGGGCCTCGCCGGTCTTCGGGTCGGTCACGTCGCGGCTGACCAGCTCGCGGCCGGCCATGAACTTGCCGTCCTGGTCGTAGCCGGTCTCCAATTCCAGCCGTTTGGCCAGCGGGCGTGGGTCGGCCTGGTCGAGGACGGCCATGACGCTGGCGCCGGCCACCGCCACCCGATCGGTCTGTTGGCCGAAGACGGTGATCGGGCTGGCCAGCCGGAACTCGCTCATGAACTGGTTGCCCTGCGGCAGCGGCTGCAGGCCCTGGGCCACGGCCTTCAGCGGATCGGCCAGCAGCGGCGCCAGCGCGGCCTGCTCGGCCACGCCCTGGCGGCATTCGATGAGGGCCGGCAGGTCCAGGCGGGTGGCGAAGGCGGAGGGAGCGGCGAGGGCACAGAGCAGGGGCAGACAGCAGCGCAGTGACACGGTCGGTTTCCGCAGGCGAGGGGCCGCCATCATAGCCCCGGCGAGCGTCGGAACAGCCCGCTTAGAAGGCGCAGGAAACCGGTCATCGCCCGCCGTACGACCATCAGTGAGAGAGTCAGCACGACCGCAAGCATGGCGACCTGCATCGATTGCCCCGCGATGCGCGCCACCGCCGGCCACAGGCCCGGGCTGGTCAGCCAGGGCATCAGTTCCGCCGCGGCTGTCCTGGCCACTTTCATGTAGATCACGGCCAGCACGAACAGCACCAGCAGCGAGGTGCGGCTGGCGTGGAAGAACGGCAGTGCATTGACCGGCCTGCCAAACCGCTGCTGCAGCAGCGTTCGCCACAGCACTGGCAAGGTCAAGGCACCGACCAGTATCAGCACCATCGACGTTTCCCACAGCCCCGGCAGGTGGGCGGGTTCCGCTCTACCTGTGAAGTGCGGGCCGAACATGCCGATCGCCAGCCCGGCCAGCAGGCACACGGGCGACAGCAGGGCCAGGCTGCGCAGCAGCCAGTGCCTGCCGCCGGGGTCGCGGGCGCTGATGCGGCGCACGGTGTGAGCGCCCAGCACCAGCAGGCCCGCGAGCAGGCCGGCGGCCATCGCAAACGTCGTGAAGCTGTTCCCTGGGTTCATCCTTTTTCCTTCCGCGTCCTGGCCGGTGTTGAACAGTAGCTCAGCGCATGGCTGGCACTCCAGCCGTGGCGCAGTCAGGGCGGACTCCAGCGCGTGGCCGCTGGGTACCAGCGCAGCCTGACCGGGTAGCCCAGTCGCGCCTGCAGGTGGTCACGCACGGCCGCCGCCGTCGCGCGGTTGGCTGGGGTATCCCGCAGCTCCACCTCCAGCTCCCCGGTCTTGACATCCAGGCCATGGCCGAACAGGTCGGGCAGCTGGGCCCGCAGCCAGTCCTGCTGTGCGTGCAGGCGGCGCGTCATCTCCGCTTCGGTCATCGCGGCGCCGGTGATGTAGCGCACACGTTGCGGGCCATCCGCCCCTGGATGTGTCTCATCGGCCTCGGGTGCGGCGCCTGTCAGTCGCACGACAACGTTCCAGCCCCTCGCATTGTCCACCCAGATGCCGGCCAGACGTGCCGCGTGCCGCGCTTCCAGGCGCTCGATCAGTGCCCGTTGCTGGGCAGTGGCGACGATGTTGCGGGTGTCGCGCTCGCTGCTGCCGAAGAACGCCCGTAGTTCGGCGATCTTTGCGGCGATGTCGGCCTCGCTGTCGCTGGCGGGGAACGGTGAGGGACGGTCAGGATCGGGCATCAGGCCTGCCCCGGACTGCAGTAGCGCGGCAAGCACAAGTGCGGGCAGGGTCATGCTGCGCTCCTCTTCCGTGAGTGTGTGGGCTCGGAACAGGGCCCGGTGTCAGCGCTCGCCCGCGTAGGGGTCGTCGATGCCCAGCTCGGCCAGGATCTCCCGTTCCAGCTGTTCCATCGCTTCGGCTTCCTTGTCGTCCTCGTGGTCCCAGCCGAGCAGGTGCAGCACGCCGTGCACGGTCAGGTGCGCGTAGTGGGCGTTGAGCGCCTTGCCCTGTTCGTCGGCCTCCCGCGCTACGACAGGTGCACAGATCACCAGATCGCCGAGCAGCGGGAACTTGACGCCCTTGGGCAGGCCTTCGGGCACTTCGGCCGGGAAGCTGAGCACGTTGGTGGCGTAGTCCTTGCCACGGTAGTGGCGGTTCAACGACTGGCCTTCCTTGGCGTCGACCACGCGGATGGCCAGGTCGGCCTCGCGGATGCGGCCCTTCAGCGCGGCAGCCACCCACTTGCGGAAGCTCACTGCCGCCGGCAGGCCGGCACGTGGCAGGGCATAACTGACGGCGACGTCCAGTCGCACGGGACCACGGGTCATGGAGTTGCTCCAGGTTGGATCTGATGCAGGTCGCGGCGGTCGTAGGCGCTGACGATGCGCGCCACCAGCGGGTGGCGGACCACGTCGCGGGATTCGAAGAAGGTGAAGCTGACACCCTCCACGTCGCGCAGCACATCGATGGCGTCGCGCAGGCCCGACTTCACGTGCTTGGGCAGGTCGGTCTGGGTCAGGTCACCGGTGACCACCGCGGTGGAGCCGTAGCCGAGGCGGGTCAGGAACATCTTCATCTGCTCGATGGTGGTGTTCTGTGCTTCGTCCAGGATCACGAACGCATCGTTGAGCGTGCGGCCGCGCATATAGGCCAGCGGCGCGATCTCGATGACGTTCCTTTCCAGCAGCTTGACCACCTTTTCCACGCCCATCATCTCGTACAGGGCGTCGTACAGCGGTCGCAGATAGGGATCGACCTTCTGGCTCAGGTCGCCGGGCAGGAAGCCCAGCTTCTCGCCGGCTTCCACCGCGGGACGGACCAGGATCAGCCGCTGCACCCGCGATTCGTTCAGCGCTTCGACTGCGCTGGCCACGGCCAGGAAGGTCTTGCCGGTGCCGGCCGGCCCGATGCCGAAGTTGATGTCGTGGGTTGCGATCTGGTGCAGGTAGCGGGCCTGGTTGGCACCGCGCCCGCGTACCGTGCCGCGCTTGACCTTGATCGCCACCTCCTGCGCTTCGTAGGAGCGTTCGGCGATCTGCTCGACATTGGCCTGCGCCAGGCGCAGGTGGATGGCGTGGTTGTCGAAGGTGGTTTCGCCGGCTTCGGCGTACAGCGCTTCAACCAGCTTCTGCGCCTCGACGATGGCTTCCTTCGGCCCGCTGATGCGGAACACGAAGCCACGGTTGGCGATTTCCACGCCGAGTTTCAGTTCGATCTGCCGCAGGTGCCCGTCGAACGGGCCACACAGGTTGGCCAGCCGTTCGTTGTCTTCCGGCGACAGGGTGAAGTCTCGATGCTCGATGCTTTTCATTGCTTCGGGTGGGGCGGACGCCTTCCACCGCAGTGTATTCAGGGGAGACAAGGGTAGCGCGCGTGCGGGGCACACGGCCAGCAGACGGTCGATACAGCGTTTTCCACACCCGGTGTGGACGGGGGGCGCGAAAACCTGTGGATAGACCTTCGCAATGCTTGTGCCACAAGGCCCATGAGGTCCTGGTGAAAAAAACGTCATGGTCGCTCGTCGCTTCGGCAGCACTGCCGCGGGGGCCTGCACGGGGGCATTCATCGTGACGACAGTGCAGGTTTCGTTGCCGGGCGAGCAACAAAGCTGGGCGCTGGCGGATTTCCACAACGGTTGTGGAATGATGCCGAATCAACCTGTGGATAGGTGGTGCGGAGCCTTGCAGCAAAAGGCGTGCCGGCGCGTGGCGAAAAAACCGCCAGGGCTGATCGGAATCATTGAGGGTGCACGGGGCACATGGCACCGTGTCGCCGTCGCAGGAGGGGATGGCATGGGCATCGGCAACGGGATGCGAGGAATCGGACTGGCGGGCATCGGCCTGCTGGCCGGGTGTGTGCAGTCAACACCGACTGCACTGGGCACGCTGGAGTGGGACCGGATCACGGTGCCGGCGCCGGCGGCCGAAGTGATCGCCACGGTGGAGGTGCGCGAGGGACAGCAGGTCAAGGCCGGCGCCGTGCTGATGCAGCTCGACCCGGCCCGCGGCGACGCGCAGTTCGCCGCAGCGCAGGCTGATACAGCGCGTGCGCAGGCGCAGCTGGAAGAACTGAAGATCGGCCCACGCCAGGAGCAGATCGCGCAGGCCCAGGCGCAACTGGCCGCGCTGCGCGCACAGGCTGCCGAAGCAAGTGCCTATTACCGGCGGGTCCAGCCGTTGGCACAGCAGCGCTTGATTGCCGCCGCTGAGCTGGATCGTGCACGTGCCGCCGCCGGCAATGCCGAGGCCAGCGTGCGTGCTGCCGAGCAGGCCTGGCTGGAGCGGGTGCACGGCAGCCGTGTGCAGGATATCGCCCAGGGCCAGGCCGCCGCCGATGCCGCGCAGGCGCAACAGGCAGTGCAGGCCGTGAACCTGCAGAAGCTGCAATTGCGTGCGCCGCGCGACGGCGTGGTCGATGCCTTGCCTTACCGGCAGGGCGACCAGGCGCCGGTCGGCGCGCCGCTGGCGGTGATGCTGGTCGGCGAGCGCCCCTATGCGCGCGTGTACCTGCCGCAGCCATTGCGGTTGCAGGTCAAGGTCGGGCAGGTCGCGCAGGTGCATCTGGAAGGGCAAGGCGCTGCGTTGAAGGGGCATGTGCGCTCGATCCGCAGCGAGCCTTCATTTACTCCGTACTACGCACTGACCGGTGACGACGTCGCGCGCCTGAGCTACCTCGCCGAGATCGAAGTGGACGCTCCCTCCGACATGCAGAAGCTGCCGGCGGGAATGCCGGTGCAGGTGAGCTTCTGAACACCGGCAACGACATCGCGGTGCATGCCCAGGGCCTGACCCGCCGCTTCGGCGATCTGCTGGCCGTGGACAATGTCGACCTGACCGTGCCGCGTGGCCAGGTCTATGGCTTCCTGGGCCCGAACGGGTCGGGCAAGTCGACCACCATCCGCATGCTGTGCGGCCTGCTGGAACCGAGCGCCGGCCAGATCGAGGTGCTCGGCCTGGCCGTGCCGGAGCAGGCCGAGGCACTGCGCCGGCGCATCGGCTACATGACCCAGCGTTTCTCGTTGTATGAAGACCTTTCGGTGCGCGAGAACCTGGAATTCCTCGCCGCCATCCAGGACCTGCCGCGTACGCAGGCCCGGCAGCGGGTCGACGAACTGCTGCAGCAGTACCGTCTCCTGGACCGGCAGCCGCAGCTGGCCGGCACCCTCAGTGGTGGCCAGAAGCAACGCTTGGCGCTGGCTGGCGCCGTCGTGCACGCGCCCGAGCTGTTGTTCCTGGACGAGCCGACCAGCGCGGTCGACCCGGAGTCACGCCGCGATTTCTGGGAGGCCCTGTTTGAACTTGCCGACGCCGGTACCACCGTGCTGGTATCGACCCACTACATGGACGAAGCCGAGCGCTGCCACCGGCTGGCGATCCTCGATCGAGGCGCACTGGTCGCCGATGGCACGCCGGCCGAACTGTGTGCACAGCTGGACGGCCGCACGCTGCAGGTCACGTCGGCGCAGCCGCGGCAGGCCAGCCGCGCATTGTCTGAGCTGCCCGGCGTGCTGAGCGTGGCACAGATCGGCACGCAGCTGCGCGTGCTGTGCAGCGAGGGGGCCGCCGATGCGCCAGCGTTGCGGCGCGCGCTGGCCAGCGCCGATCCGCAGGCCCGCATCGAGGCGGTGGCGCCGAACCTGGAAGACGTCTTCGTCGCCGCCACCCGCGGCCGTGGCCGGGAGCCAGCGGCATGAACCTGCGCCGGCTGTGGGCGATCATGCTCAAGGAATTGCGCCAGCTGCGCCGCGACCGCATCACGCTGGCGATGATCGTCGGCATTCCGGTGATGCAGCTGCTGCTGTTCGGCTACGCGATCAATCTCAACCTGCGCCACCTCGACGCCGGTGTCGCCGACCAGGCCAACAGTGCGGCGTCACGCGCGCTGGTGCAGGACATGGTCGCCACCGGCGTGATCACGCCGCGCAGCGAAGCCTATACGCCCGACCAGTTGACGCAGGCGCTGCGCCGTGGCGAGATCAGTGTCGGCATCGTGGTGCCGGCCGACTTCGAGCGCCGTCGCTTCGATGGACGCGAGGCGGTGCAGGTGCTGGTTGATGGCAGCGACACCGTGGTGCAGAGCGCGGCGATCCAGCTGGCGCAGGTGCCGCTGGAGACGCGACCGACCAGCAACACGCGGCCGCTGCGCGAAGGCAGCATCGCCGGTGGTCCAATCAGCGTGACCAGCTTCTACAACCCGCAGCGGCGTTCGGCGGTTAACATCGTGCCAGGCCTGATCGGGGTGATCCTGACCATGACCCTGGTGATGTTCACGGCGGTGGCGGTGGTGCGTGAACGCGAGCGCGGCAACATGGAGCTGCTGATCGCCACGCCGGTGTCGCGCAGCGAACTGATGGTTGGTAAGGTGCTGCCCTATGCAGCCATCGGCCTGCTGCAGACCACGCTGGTGCTGGTGCTGGGCACCTGGCTGTTCCAGGTGCCGATCCGCGGCAGCCTGCTCGATATCTACCTGGCCGCGGTGCTGCTGGTGCTGGCCAACCTCGCACTGGGGCTGCTGATTTCCACGCGCGCGCGCTCGCAGTTCCAGGCGATGCAGATGACCCTGTTCCTGTTCCTGCCGTCGATCCTGCTGTCGGGCTTCATGTTCCCGTTCGCGGGCATGCCGCGGCCGGTGCAATGGCTGGCCGAAGTACTGCCGCTGACCCACTTCCTGCGCCTGGTGCGCGGCATCATGCTGCGCGGCGCCTCGCTGTGGGAGCTGTGGCACGACGCGCTGGCGCTGCTGGCCTTCATCGCGGTGATGATGACCCTGGCGATCCTGCGTTTCCGCAAGCGTTTGGATTGAGGCATGCCGACCAACGGTCGGCATCCACCCTGGTAGGTGCCGACCGTTGGTCGGCATCAATTCGGTGGGTGCCGACCGTTGGCCGGCATCAACTCCGGTGGGTGCCGACCGTTGGTCGGCATCAATTCGGTGGGTGCCGACCGTTGGTCGGCATCAACTCCGGTGGGTGCCGACCGTTGGTCGGCGCACCTTATTCCGCCACCACGCGCGCGCGCAGCGAATTGGTCAGCGCCTCGGTGATCACCACATCCACGAACTGGCCGATCAGCCGCGCCGGCGCCGGGAAGTTCACCGAACGCATGTTCTCGGTCTTGCCGGTCAGTTCGTTCGGGTTCTTGCGCGAAGGGCCTTCCACCAGCACGGTCTGCACGGTGCCGACCATCTTCTCGGAGATGCCGGCGGCGTGCGCATTGATGCGCTCCTGCAGGCGCGACAGGCGCGCGTGCTTCTCGGCATCGCTGATCGTGTCCTCCAGGTCGGCCGCCGGGGTCCCCGGGCGGCGCGAATAGATGAAGGAGAAGCTGTGGTCGAAGCCGATGTCCTCGATCAGCTTCATGGTCTTCTCGAAATCGGCATCGGTTTCGCCGGGGAAGCCGACGATGAAGTCCGAGCTGATCGAGATGTCCGGGCGCACCGCGCGCAGCTTGCGGATCTTCGACTTGAATTCCAGCGCGGTATAGCCGCGCTTCATCGCCGACAGTACGCGATCGCTGCCGGCCTGCACCGGCAGGTGCAGGAAGTTGGCCAGCTTCGGCACGTCGCGGAACGCATCGATCAGCGAGTCGCTGAACTCCAGCGGGTGCGAGGTGGTGAAGCGGATGCGGCCGACGCCGTCGATCTCGGCGATGGTCCGGATCAGCAGGCCGAGATCGGCGAACTCGCCATCTCCATAGGGGCCGCGATAGGCATTGACGTTCTGCCCGAGCAGGTTGATTTCGCGCACGCCCTGCGCGGCCAGCTGCGCCACTTCCACCACCACGTCCTCGAACGGGCGGCTGACTTCGGTGCCGCGGGTGTAGGGCACCACGCAGAACGAGCAGTACTTCGAGCAGCCTTCCATGATCGACACGAACGCCGAAGCGCCTTCGGCACGCGGTTCCGGCAGACGGTCGAACTTCTCGATCTCGGGGAAGCTGATGTCCACCTGCGGGCGCTTCTGCTCGCGTCGGGCGCGGATCAGCTCCGGCAGCCGGTGCAGGGTCTGCGGGCCGAACACAAGGTCCACGAACGGCGCACGCTTGATGATCGCCTCGCCTTCCTGCGAGGCAACGCAGCCGCCCACGCCGATGATGACCTCGCGGCCCTTGTTCTTCAGGCCCTTCCAGACGCCCAGCTGGCTGAACACCTTCTCCTGCGCCTTCTCGCGGATGGAACAGGTGTTGACCAGGATGACGTCGGCGTCTTCCGGGGTATCGGTCAGTTCCAGGCCATCGCTGGCGGCGAGCACGTCGGCCATCTTGGCCGAGTCGTACTCGTTCATCTGGCAACCGTGGGTCTTGATGTACAGCTTGCCTTTCACCTGGTCGGGCTTGCGCGGACCGGCGGGCAGGGCAACGAGCGGGGCACCGCCCGGCGGGGCGGGCGGAAAGACGTCTGGCGTCCCGGTCATGGCGCTTAATCCATTCGGGTGGCGGGAAAGCCGGCAATTCTACCTGCATCCCGGCGCGTACGCCGCGCTGTGCGCTCGCGGGGCACGGCCCCGCGCTACCCGCATCCCGCCGGCCCCGGTAGCGCCGGGCGGTGCCCGGCGGGCGCCCTTACGCCGCCGCCAGCTCCGCATCGATCTGCCGCGAACGGTCGAACGCGGTCATCGCGCTCATCCGTGCGATGTAGTCAGCCGTGGCCGGCGCCGGCTGTACCAGGCCAAAGGCCGTGGTCCACGCCAGTGCATTGCCCCACAGCACGTCGGCGGCGCTCATGACCTCGCCCAGCAGGTACGGGCCCTGCGCCAGCTGGGCCTCGACCACCTGCAGCACGGTCTCGGCATCGTTGTACGGCGACATCAGGCGCGGCGGCGGCTCGCGGTGCATCGCCTTGTCGATCATCGCCGGCTCGAAACAGGCGCCATAGAAGGCCATCCAGCGCAGGTAGGGGCCGCGCAGGGCGTCGCCGATCGGCGGTGCCAGCCCGGCTTCCGGATACAGGTCGGCCAGGTACAGATAGATCGCCACCTGCTCGGTCACCAGTGCGCCGTTGTGGACGATGGCCGGCACCTTGCCCATCGGGTTGATGGCCAGGTAGGCCGGGGCCAGGTTGGCGCCGGCTTTCAGGTCCAGCACCTGCATGCGGTAGTCGGCACCCAGCGCTTCGAGCAGGGCCACGGCGCCGCTCGAGCGGGAACGGGCGGCGTGGTACAGGGTGATCTGGCGTGAATTCATGGCATTGCTCCTTGCGGTGGGTGGTGAACTGGAGGCCATCCTGGGGCACTATTGCGGACGACTTCTGTCCTCGATCCTTCATGCGCCATACCGCCCATCGTCTGCTGCGCCTGATCGCCCTGCTGCAGGCCCGCCGCCAGTGGTCCGGGGCCGAGCTCGCCGAGCGCATGGGCGTGGACCGGCGCAGCATCCGCCGTGATATCGAGCGCCTGCGCGAGCTGGGCTATCCGGTGCAGGCCTCGTCCGGGGTCGGCGGCGGCTACCAGTTGGGGGCCGGGGCCCCGGTGCTGCCGATGCTGCTGGACGAGGAGGAGGCGACCACCCTGGCCATCGCCCTGCGCGCGGCCTCGGCCACCGTTGCCGGGATCGACGACACCGCGCGTGGCCTGTTGTCCAAGCTCGATCCGCTGGTGCCGACCCGTCGTCGCCAGCAGGCCGGCGAGGTGCATGCAGCGACGGCCACCCTGTCCGACCTTCCGTCCACCGACGCACGCCTGCTCGGGCGGCTGGCCCAGCACTGCCGACAGGCGTCACGGCTGGCCTTCGAATACCGCAGCGCGCAGGAAGCCGTCACCCAGCGCGAGGTTGAGGCCCAGCACCTGGTCAATTACGGGCGACGCTGGTATCTGCTTGCCTGGGACCTGGGGCGGCAGGACTGGCGCACCCTGCGCGTGGACCGCATGGGCGCCGTACGTGAGTGCGCCGGGCCGGGCCTGCACCGGCGCACCCCGGCGCCGCCCGATGTGATGGTGCGGCAGGCGGTCAGCCAGGCGCCGTTCGCGCTGCAGGCCATCCTCCGCCTGTCCGGCAGCCATTCCGAGCTGGAAGGCCGCATCCCGCCGTGGTGTGGAGTACTGGAAGCGGATGGCCCAGACCACTGCCTGCTGCGCATGGGCGCCGAGAGCCGCGGCATGATGCTGGCGCAGATTCTCAGCCTGGACCGCCTGCCCGTGGCGCTTTGGACCACCCCGCCGGGCCTGCGCGACGAACTGGCACAGCGCCTGGCGGGCCTCGGCCAGCTGCTGGCTGTGCCGCCGGTCACAGGCTGAGCCACGTCGCTTGGCAAGCCCCGGCGAAGCTGGGACACTCGCCGCCATGAAGGGGATACTGGGGACAACGGCGATCATCATCGCTGCGCTGACCGCTGCGCCGGCCAGCGCTGGAACCCTGTACAAGTGCCAGGGCGCTGACGGCGTCACCAGTTATGTGAGCAAGCGGGTGGCCGGCGCGCGCTGCAGCACCATCAGCTACACCCGTGACACCCGCCCGGCACCTCGACCGGTGGTGGCCGCGCCCAGGCCGGCACCCACCACGGTGGCCAGCATCGAACGCAACCCGGTGGCCGTTGCTGCGAGTGCCGCAGCGCCGGCAACGGTCGCGCCTGCGTCCGTGCCGGCATCCGGTCCCGCACAGCCGGTCGCCTCGCGCAGCGGGCGCATGGTCAGTGGCCAGGTGTATTCCTTCATGAAGGATGGCGTGCGCCACTACACCAGTGCGCGCCCGACACAGGTGGCCAACCTCGGCCCGGTCCGGACCATCCGCTACAGCTTCATGGAGCGCTGCTATGCCTGCGGGGTCAATCCACGCGTGGACTTCGGCACCGTGCGACTGAACACCTCGGCCTTCCAGGCCGAGATCACCTCGGCCGCGCGCGAGTTCGGCGTGGAGGAGGCGGTGGTGCGCGCCATCATCCATGCCGAGTCGGCCTACAACCCGACCGCGCTCAGCCGTGCTGGCGCGCAGGGCCTGATGCAGCTGATGCCGCCGACCGCCGCGCGCTTCGGCGTAAGCGATTCCTATGACGCCGGGCAGAACATCCGTGGCGGCGTGCAGTATCTTGCGTGGTTGCTGAAACGCTTCAATGGCGACCTGACCCTTGCCGCAGCCGGCTACAACGCTGGCGAAGGTGCGGTCGACCGCCACGGTGGCGTGCCGCCCTACAGCGAAACCCAGTACTACGTGCGCCGGGTCGGGCAGCTGGCCGAGCGTTACCGCACCGCCCTGAGTCACCAGTAGGTGCCGACCGTTGGCCGGTACTCCTTGAACGGTAGGTGTCGACCGTTGGTCGGCACTCCTTTGAAAGGTAGTGCCGGCCGCTGGCCGGCAACCCCGCAATCAATGTTGTTGCAATGCGTTGTGTGGCGCGCGACGGTTCCGCTACACTCGACCGTGATTCAATGCGGCTCTGGCCCCCACCGGATCCGCTGGCAGCCTTAAAGCTACCTAATCAATATCGGAGTGCCGGATGGCCAACGATGGGGTACACGATCCAGTCAACACCGGACGTCGGCGTTTTCTTTCTGCCACCACAGCCGTGGTGGGCGCCGTCGGCGTCGGATTCACCGCAGTTCCTTTCATCAAATCCTGGAACCCCAGTGCCCGCGCCAAGCTTGCCGGCGCACCGGTGGTGGCCGACATCAGCGCCCTGCAGGAAGGCCAACGCCTGATCGTGGAATGGCGTGGCCAGCCGATCTGGATCGTCAAGCGGTCCAAGGCCATCCTCGATGCGCTGCACGGGCTGGACGGCCGTCTCAAGGACCCCGAGTCCGGCGAGAAGGATCAGCAGCCGGACTACGTGCTGAAGCAGAACCCCGAACTGCGCTCGATCAAGCCGGATATCTCCGTACTGGTCGGCCTGTGCACGCACCTGGGCTGCTCGCCGGAAATGGTCGCCGAGATCCGGCCTGAGCCCTACGATCCGCAGTGGAAGGGCGGCTACTTCTGCCCGTGCCACAAGTCGCGCTTCGACATGTCCGGACGCGTCTTCAAGGACGTGCCGGCGCCGATCAACCTGAAGGTGCCCGCGCACCATTACCAGGACGACAACACCATCATCATCGGTGTCGATCCGCAGGGGGCTGCCTGATGGCCAATATCCTCAGCCGTACTGCCAGCGGCGTGGCCGACTGGGTCAACGCCCGCGCGCCCGGCCTGATGCCGGTCTACCGGAAGCACGTCAGCGAGTACTACGCGCCGAAGAACTTCAACATCTGGTACTACTTCGGTTCGCTGGCGCTGCTGGTGCTGGTCAACCAGATCGTCACCGGCATCTTCCTGACGATGCACTACAAGACCAGCGCCGCCGAGGCGTTCGGCTCCATCGAATACATCATGCGCGATGTGGAGTGGGGCTGGCTGATCCGCTACATGCACTCCACCGGTGCCTCGCTGTTCTTCATCGTGGTCTACCTGCACATGTTCCGTGGCCTGCTGTACGGCAGTTACCAGAAGCCGCGCGAGCTGGTGTGGATCCTCGGCATGCTGATCTACCTGGTGTTGATGGCCGAAGCCTTCATGGGCTACGTGCTGCCGTGGGGCCAGATGTCGTTCTGGGGCGCCAAGGTGATCATCTCGCTGTTCGGCGCGATACCGGTGATCGGCAACGGCCTGACCGAATGGATCATGGGCGATTACCTGCCCAGTGACGCCACGCTCAACCGCTTCTTCGCGCTGCATGTCATCGCCCTGCCGCTGGTGCTGTTGCTGCTGGTGGTACTGCACCTGGGCGCGCTGCACGAAGTGGGTTCGAACAACCCCGATGGCGTGGAGATCAAGAAGGGGCCGAAGGGCAACCGCTGGTCGCCGAACGCGCCGGCCGATGGCATTCCGTTCCACCCGTACTACACGCTCAAGGATGGCGTCGGCGCCGGTTTCCTGCTGATCATCGCCGCCTTCATCATCTTCTTCGCGCCCGGTTTCGGCGGCCTGTTCCTGGAGCACGACAACTTCACCGAGGCCAACCGCCTGGTGACCCCGGAACACATCAAGCCGGTCTGGTACTACACGCCTTACTACGCGATGTTGCGCGTGGTGCCGAACAAGCTCGGTGGCGTGCTGGTGATGTTCTCGGCCATTGCGATCCTGTTCCTGGTGCCGTGGCTGGACAAGGCCAGGGTGAAGTCGGTGCGCTACCGCGGCTGGATCTCGAAGGTGATGCTGGGCGTGCTGGCGGTGTGCTTCGTGTGGCTGGGCGTGATTGGTTCCGGCCCGGGCACCGACGTGCACGAGACCTACATCGGGCGGGTGCTGACCTTCCTGTACTTCGCGTTCTTCATCACCATGCCGCTATGGACACGGTTGGACAAGACCAAGCCGGTACCGGAGAGGGTGACCACCCATGACTGATCGCTGGATGGTCCGGTTGGCCCTGACGGCCACCCTGATGCTGGGCAGTTTCCTGGCCTCCGCCGCCGAAGGTGGCACCAAGCTGCTGCAGGCCGGCAACGATCTGGGCGACCGCGCTTCGCTGCAGCGCGGCGCGCAGCTGTACATGAACTACTGCTCCGGCTGCCACGCGCTGAAGTACCTGCGCTATTCGCGGATGGCGCAGGACCTGGGCCTGACCGAGGAAGAGGTGATGAACAACCTCAACTTCACCGGTTCGGCGATCGGCGACCCGATCCCGGTGGCGATGCCCAAGGAGAACGCGGAGAAGTGGTTCGGCAAGATGCCGCCCGACCTCAGCCTGATCGCGCGCGTGCGGGGCAGTGACTGGGTCTACACGTACCTCAAGTCGTTCTACCTGGACAGCAGCCGGCCGCTGGGCTGGAACAACGCGCTGTTCGCCAATGCCTCCATGCCCAACCCGCTGTGGGAGATGCAGGGCCTGCAGCATGCGGTCCATGGCAAGGCGGAAGCGCCCGGCATGGACCCGCCGGTGACTGGCCTGAAGATCGAAACGCCCGGGTCGGTCGATGCCGGCCAGTACGACCAGGCGGTGCGGGACATCACCAACTTCCTCGAGTACGCCGGTGAACCGGCCGCGCTCAAGCGCCAGCAGCTGGGCGTGTGGGTGATCCTGTTCCTGGCCCTGCTCACCTTCCTGCTGTACCTGCTGAAGAAGGAATACTGGAAGGACGTTCACTGAATCTGCCGCCGGCCATCGCACGGGCCTATTGGCTTTTGTGATGGTCGGTTGCACACTCGGGGAGGAGTCGACCGCCGGCACGGTGCCGGCGGCGCCGATGCGGCAGGCGGTCTCCTGTCGTGGGAGAGCCTTTGATGGCGGCGAGCGTACGCATGCGCAATACACTGACGCTGTTTTCCTCGAACGACGATGTACTGTGCCACCGTGTACGCCTGGTCCTGGCGGCCAAGGGTGTGACCTTCGACTTCGTTCCGGTCGATCCACAGAACCCGCCTGAAGACCTGATCGACCTCAATCCGTATCACTCGGTGCCGACCCTGGTCGAACGCGAGCTGGTGCTGTACGCCGCATCAGTGGTCAGCGAGTACCTGGACGAACGTTATCCGCATCCGCCGCTGATGCCGGTCGATCCGCTCTCGCGTGCGCGCATCCGCCTGGCGATGCTGCGCATCGAGCACGACTGGGTGCCACAGGTGCAGGCCATCCAGCTCGGCAACAAGACCCAGGCCGAGGCTGGCCGCAAGCGCCTGAAGGAGCTGCTGACCGCCTCGCTGCCGCTGTTCAAGGCCAGCAAGTTCTTCCTCAACCCGGAAATGAGCCTGGCCGACTGCGCGATGGCGCCGATCATCTGGCGCCTGCAGTCGCTGGACGTACCGCTGCCGAAGGACGGCAAGGCGATCGAGGACTACGGCAACCGCATCTTCCGCCACCCCGGTTTCGTCCGCAGCCTGACCGATCAGGAAAAGAAGCTGCGCGATCTGCCGGTCTGATCCGGGCCTGCGTTACCCGTCTGCACGCCGACCGGCGTGCAGGTGATCCGCCCCGGCGGGGCGCCGGGCGCGTACACTTCACGCATGACCGAAGACTTCTTCCACATGACCAGCCACCGCCCGTACCTGCTGCGGGCGCTGGTGGAATGGATCAACGACAACCAGCTGACCCCGCACATCCTGGTCGACGCCGGCGTTCCCGGCGTGCAGGTCCCGCCTTCGGCGGTCAAGGATGGCCGGGTCGTGCTCAACATCGCCGAACGTGCTGTCGTGCGGCTGATGATCGACAACGAGATGGTGAGCTTCTCGGCGCGCTTCTCCGGTACCAGCTACCCGGTGCAGGTGCCGATCAGCGCCGTGCTGGCCGTCTACGCCCGCGAGACCGGGCAGGGCATGGCGCTACCGGATGACATCCCGGGCAACGAGACCGCTCCGACCAGCGATGAGCTGCTGCACGAGGAAGGCACGCCGCCGGACGATACGCCGCCAGCCAGCCCGCCGCCGAAGGGGCGCCCGAACCTGCGCGTGGTCAAGTAACCAGGTAACGGTGGGTGCCGACCGTTGGTCGGCACGCCTTCAGCCCTTACACATCCTCGGCATCGTCCACATCCGCGCGGATCTGGCTGATCCGCGCCGCGCCCGGACCAGTGAATGAGATCAGCTGGTCGCCGCGCAGCACCATGCGGCCCACGTGGCGATCGATGCCGTCGTAGGAATACTCGAACTTGAAGGTACGTTCGAAGCCGAGCCGGCCATCTTCGCCGCGCGACAGGCGCAGGCCGGTGGCGTGCACCGCTTGATCCAGCCATTGCACGTCGGCAGCACGGCAGGCATTGCGCCCCAGTTCGACCGCGCGCTCGGCGGCCGAACGCGCCGCGTTCCAGAAGAAATAGATGATTCCGCCGGCAATCAGCAACAGCAGCAGGGTTGGCATGGCGTCAGCCGTCAGGGGTCGATCCCGCAAAGATGGCGGCGAACGCGCGCGGGATCAAGCGCTGCACTCACCGCCGCGGCTGCGGTTCGCTGGACATCGGCTGCGTTGGCACGATGACCGGTTGCGGTGCCGGAGTGGGCTGCATCGGCGTTGCAGTGGGCGAGGGCATCACCAGCGGTGAGGTTGCAGTCAGCTGCAGCAGCGCTGCCCAGTCCTGCCGGTTGAAGCTGCATTCGTCCTCGCGACCTGGTGTGCAGCCGGGGTCGATGCCGGTGCTGTTGCGTTCGCGTGCCGGAGGCAGCTTGATCAGCCCCGTACGATCCAGCTGCAGCAACCGCATCGCCACGGTGTTCATCACGTTGCCACCGACCAGGTACAGGGTCTGGTCGCCGCCGAGGTTGGCCGCCACCACCACTTCGCAATGCGATTTCCAGTGGCCCACCGAGCCATTGCCCAGTGCCTGCACCAGCCCGCTGTAGCTGAGCGTGGTGCTGCGGTCGCGCAGGAAGCACAGCAGGTCGCCCGGTGCGGGTTTGGCCGTGGCCGGGTCGACCAGCCGGTACGGCACGCCCGAGGGGCCGCCCTGGTAGGCGGCACGGATGTAGTCGATGTGGCGTGGCGACGTATTGAAGCCAGGAACGCCGGACTGCACCATCACCCAGGAAATGAACGCGGCCGACCACGGGTTGTCGATCAGGAAGGCGCGGCAGTCGCTGTCGGTGTAGCGCGTGCCCAACGGCGCCAGGCAGCTGCTGGCGCCCGCGATGCTGCCCATTGCATTGAGCGTGCCGCTGTTGCGCCAGTAGCCTGCCACCCGCTGCCAGGCGATCAGGCCATTGTCTGCCAGGTGATCGCTTTCGGCCTCGGTGACGCTGAGGCTGGCGGCACGGCCTTCACGATCGATGAAGGGCCGGTACCAGAGCCGGTGCTCATTGCAGGCGGTGTTGCGGATGGCCACCGCCAACGGACTCAGGCCGAAGCGGGGCGGAACATCGCAGGCTTCGGCGGCCGCTGCGGACAACGGTGCCGCGGCCAGCAGCAGGCAGGCAGGCAAAAGCATCCGGCGCATGCGCGGCTCCTGTGGGGGATACCTCAGCGTCGCAGCGCTGTCGTGAACGCCGGGTGTGAGAACGGGGTCAGATCCCTTTCCCCATGGACAACGGATCGACCCCCACGCCAGGCCTCAACCCGGCGGCGGGCCCAGCTTCAGCGACAGATCGATGGCCTGCACGTGCTTGGTCAGTCCACCGATGGAGATGCAGTCAACGCCGTCCTCGGCGATCGAACGCAGGCCGCCCAGGCCCACGCTGCCTGACACTTCCAGCGGAATGCGGCCGGCCGTGATGCGCACTGCCTCGCGGCGCAGGTCGGGGCTGAAGTCATCCAGCAGGATGCGCTCGCAACCGGCTTCCAGCGCCTGGCGCAGCTGGGCCAGGTCCTCGACCTCGACCACCAGCGGCAGCGCGGGCCATTGCCGGCGCGCGGCGGCCACCGCCGCGGCCAGCGAACCGGCGGCACGGATGTGGTTTTCCTTCAGCATCACCGTGTCATAGAGGCCGAAGCGGTGGTTGTCGCCGCCGCCACAGCGCACTGCGTACTTCTGCGCCAGGCGCAGGCCAGGCAGAGTCTTGCGGGTGTCGAGGATGCGCGTGCCGGTACCGGCCACCGCCGCCACGTAGCGGGCAGTGGTGGTGGCGGTGCCAGACAGCGTCTGCAGGAAGTTCAGCGAGGTGCGCTCGGCGCTGACCAGGCTGCGGCTGCGCCCGTGCAGCAGGGCCAGCACGGTGCCTGCGGTGACCGCGTCACCTTCGGAGACACGCCATTCGATGCGCACGTCCGGGTCGAGTGCGCGGTGGGTGGCGTCGAACCACGGACGGCCGGCAATCACCCCGTCCTGCTTGCACAGCAGGTAAGCGCTGTCGGCCTGGTCGGGCAGCAGGGCGGCGGTGACGTCGCCGCTGCCCAGGTCCTCGGCCAGCGCCCGCGCGACATCGGCGGCGACAACGGCCGCATCCGGCGTCGGCAGCGCGCTCATGCGGCCGGGAAGTCGGCGATCTGGGCGGTCGGGATGGCTTCCTCGGCCAGCAGCACCGGGATGCCGTCGTCAACGCGGAACACCTGCTTGCGGTCGCGGGTGACCAGGGCTTCGCGCAGCGGCTGCGCCAGCGGGTTGCCATCGGCCTTGTTCACCGCGCCGACGGAAATGGCCTTGTTGAGGGTTTCCAGGCCCTTGCCATCCAGCAGGGACAGGGGCTGGCGGGTGTCCGGCGACACCAGCAGGTCGAGCAGCTTGCGATCCATGGTTCTTCGTCTTGCGTGGAAGATGGCTAGAATACGTCTTTAAGGCAGGTGACGGCCAATGACCCCCAATCCGATCGCGCCGCTTGTCGGCATCGTCATGGGTTCCCGTTCCGACTGGGAAACCATGCAGCACGCCGCCCAGAAGCTTGAAGCCCTGGGTGTTCCGTTCGAAGTGAAGGTGGTGTCCGCGCATCGGACGCCGGATGTGTTGTTCAGTTACGCCGAGAAGGCGGGCCCGCGTGGCCTGCGCGCGATCATCGCCGGTGCCGGCGGGGCCGCGCACCTTCCGGGCATGATCGCCGCCAAGACCGCCGTGCCGGTGCTGGGCGTGCCGGTGCAGTCCAAGGCCCTCAACGGCATGGATTCGCTGCTGTCGATCGTGCAGATGCCGGCCGGCATTCCGGTTGCCACCTTCGCCATCGGCAATGCCGGCGCGTCCAACGCGGCGCTGTTCGCTGCTGCGATGCTGGCCAGCGACCAGCCGGCGATCGGCCAGGCGCTCGACGCCTTCCGTGCACGCCAGACCGAAGACGTGATGGCCCACGACGATCCGCGCCAATGAGCCAGACCGTCGGCATCCTGGGCGGCGGCCAGCTCGCCCGCATGATGGTCCTGGCCGGTGCGCCGCTGGGACTGCGCTTCCAGCTGTACGACCCGGCGGCCGACGCCTGCAGTGGCCCGCTGGCGCCGCTCACCGTCGGTGCCTTCGATGACCGCCACGCGCTGGTGGACTTCGCCGCCAAGGTCGATGTGGTCACTTTCGATTTCGAGAACGTGCCCGCAGACAGCGCGCAGTTCCTGGCCGACCGCGTGCCGGTCTATCCGCCGCCGGCCGCGCTGGCGGTGGCCCAGGACCGGTTGAGCGAGAAGACCCTGTTCCAGCAGTTGGGCATCCCGCTGCCGGCCTTCGCTGATATCCGCAGCCGTGACGAGCTGGCTGCGAAGGCGGCTGAGTTTGGCCTGCCTTGCATCCTCAAGACCCGCCGCCTTGGTTATGACGGCAAGGGCCAGTTCCGCCTGCGCAGCGAGGCCGACATCGACGCCGCGTGGGATGCACTGGGCGCGCAGGTCGAGCGTACCGGCCTGATCCTGGAAGGCTTCGTAGCGTTCCAGCGCGAGGTCAGCGTGGTCGCCGTGCGTGGCCGCGATGGCAGCTTCGAAGCCTGGCCGGTCACCGGCAACTGGCATGTCGACGGCGTGCTGTCGGCCAGCGTGGCACCGGCTGTGCTGTCCGATGCCGAGCAGCAGGCCGCGATCGGCTATGCCCGCCGTGTCGCCGAGCACCTGCAGTACGTCGGCGTGTTCGCGCTGGAGCTGTTCTGCCGCGATGGCGAGTTGCTGGCCAACGAGATGGCGCCGCGCGTGCACAACTCCGGCCACTGGACCATCGAAGGCAGCGAGACCTCGCAGTTCGAGAACCATCTGCGTGCCGTGCTGGGCCTGCCGCTGGGCAGCACCCGCATGCTCGGCCACGCCTGCATGCTGAACTGGCTGGGCGCGATGCCGGACCCGGCACCGGTGCTGGGCCAGGCCAGCGGCCATTGGCACGACTATGGCAAGGAGCCGCGCGAAGGCCGCAAGGTCGGCCATGCCACGTTGCGCGATGACGATGCTGCCGCGCTGGCCGATGCGCTGGAGCAGGTCGGACTGGAGCTGGATCGCCAGGCCCAGGTGGCGCCGGCGGTGCACGCGCTGCGCAATCGCTGAGTCCGGTAGTGCCGGCCGCTGGCCGGCAGTGCAACGCTGTGAAGCGCCGGTGCAGGCATCGGCGCAACATTCCCGGTGGTAGCGTGGAGCTCCTTTCACAGGAGTCACCCCCATGCTCGACTGGAATGCCTACCGCAAGGAACTGAAGGGCCGTATCGGTGAGATCGGCAAGCTCTCACCGTATACGGTCAAGGGCTACGCCACCCTGGCCAACGCTGGCGCGCAGACCAACCACCTCGATGCGAAGACCCGCGAGCTGATCGCGTTGGCGGTGGCGGTGACCACCCGCTGCGACGGCTGCATCACCGTGCACGTGGATGCCGCGCTGAAGCACGGTGCCAACCGCGAGGAAATCGCCGAGGCGCTGGGTGTGGCGGTGTCGCTCAATGCCGGTGCGGCGCTGGTGTACTCGGCGCGGGTGATGGATGCGGTGGCCGCGCACGAGAACGCGTGAAGCCACGCTCTGCTTTCCGGTAGTGCCGGCCGCTGGCCGGCAGATTCGCCATCTCTTG
This sequence comes from Stenotrophomonas sp. YJH_SMC_6, assembly GCF_059371335.1. Classification (NCBI taxonomy): domain Bacteria; kingdom Pseudomonadati; phylum Pseudomonadota; class Gammaproteobacteria; order Lysobacterales; family Lysobacteraceae; genus Stenotrophomonas; species Stenotrophomonas sp. YJH_SMC_6. The sequence continues at coordinate 194,605 of NZ_JCAFUM010000006.1, forward strand.
TACACCGATGGGGATGCCGGCCAACGGCCGGCACTACCCCGGGGCGGAGCCGTTGCCTCAGCGTAGCTGGCTCTCAGCGAATTCCCAGTTGACCATCTGCCAGAACGCATCCAGATAACGCGCGCGGTCATTCTGGTAGTCGGTGTAGTAGGCGTGCTCCCAGACATCGCAGCACAGCAGCGGCGTACTTTCACCCGTCAGCGGCGTGCCGGCATTGCGGGTCGCCTGGATGCCCAGCTGTCCGCCCGGATGCTGCACCAGCCACACCCAGCCGGAGCCGAACAGGCCCAGCGCGGTGCGGTTGAATTCCTCGCGCAGGCGCTGCACGTCGCCGAACTGGCGCTTCACCAGCTCGCCCAGGCGGCCCTGCGGTTCGCCACCGCCACGGGGCCGCAGGCACTGCCAGTAGAAACCGTGGTTCCACGCCTGGGCGGCCGCATCGAACAGCTTGCCCTGGGCCTGGCGGACGATCTCTTCCAGTGGCGCGTCTTCCCACTCGGTGCCGAGGATGCCGGCATTGACCGCATCCACGTAGGCGCGATGGTGGCGGCCGTGGTGCAGCTCCAGGGTCTGTGCGGACAGGTGCGGCTGCAGGGAGCCGGAAAGGTAGGGCAGGGCAGGCAATTCGACAGGCATGGACAGGTTCGTGGCCAGAGGGGCGGCGGCAGCCGGTTCCATCCGCTTACAATGGCGGCTACCGTGGGCAGTCTAGCCGACCACCGCGGTCGGTTTGTCCGGCGAAGCAAGGAGTGAGGTTGTGGCGGTAATGCAGCAAATCCAGGCCGAGGTCGATCGTTACCCGCTCGTGCTGTTCATGAAGGGCACCCCGCAATACCCGATGTGCGGTTTCTCCAGCCGCGCCGTACAGGCGTTGATGGCTGCCGGCGCGGTCACCCTGCGCACCGTCAACGTGCTGGAAGAACCCGAGATCCGCGCCAACCTGCCGCGGTTCTCCAACCTGCCGACCTTCCCGCAGCTGTTCATCAATGGAGAGCTGATCGGCGGCTGCGACATCGTCCTGGAACTGTTTGAAGCCGGCGAGCTCAAGCGCATCGTCGAAGAGGCGACCCAGGGATGAGTGCCTGGCCATCGACGTCACCGACCAACGGGGCGCTCGATGGCCGCCCGTTGCAGGATCGCGTGGTGCTGGTTGCCGGCGCCGGCGGTGGGCTGGGCAGTGCGGCGGCCGTTGCCGCCGCCGCCGCCGGGGCCACCGTGGTCCTGCTGGGCCGCAAGCCGCGCCGCCTGGACCGTGTCTACGCCCAGGTCCAGGCCGTCGGCCCGGAACCGCTGCTGTATCCGCTGGATCTGGAGGGTGCGGGCCCCGACGACTATGCCGAACTGGCCCAGGCCCTGCAGCGCGAGCTGGGGCGCCTGGATGGAGTGCTGGTCTGTGCCGCCCATTTCCCCGGATTGACCCCGTTCGAACTGGCCGACCCGGCCAGTTTCGCCCGTGCGGTGCATGTCACGCTCACTGCCCCGGCGTGGCTGGCCCAGGCCTGTCTGCCGCTGCTGCGGCAGCGCGAGGACGCGGCCCTGGTGTTTGCGGTCGATGCCTCCGAACGGGTGGGGCAGGCCTATTGGGGGGGATACGGTGTGGCCCAGCATGGCCTGCGCGGGCTGATCACCAGCCTGCATGACGAACTCGGCCGCAGCCCGGTGCGGGTCAGCGGCCTGTATCCGGGCCCCCTGCGCACGGCGCTGCGCGCCAGGGCCTATTCCGTCGACCAGGACCCGGCCGCCCGGGGCCCGGAGGCCGCCGCTGCGGCGGCCGTGACCCTGCTGTCCAGCGCTGGGCTTGCCTGGCGGGGCCGGATTCTCGACGCCAGTGAGGCGCCCCTGCCGGAATGAGGCCGGGGGAAAGGCGGAGTGAAGATCCCGTCACGATTGCGTTGCGATCCGGTGCCGTTTGTCGCACAACCGTCACATTGATGGCGTAGCGTGTTAATCTAGTGTTAACCGTTGTGGCTGCCTTCAGCCAAGCGGTAGGGAACCCCAGATAAATCTCCGACCAGCCACCCGCAGGGCTGTTTGGATGCGCTTTTTTTCCGCCATCGCCAACTCGCATCGAGGCTACCGAAAAATGACCCACCCACTCCGGATGTCCAAGCTCACCCTTGGTCTCGTGGCTGCGCTCGCCGCCGCTCCCGCCTTCGCCCAGAGCACCTCTGCCGGTGTCGGCGGCCAGGTGATGTCCGCCGCAGGCCAGCCTGTCGCCGGCGCTGAAGTCACCATCACCCACACCGAGTCGGGCACCGTTTCGCGTGCCACCACCGATGCGTCGGGTCGATACAACGCGCGCGGCCTGCGCGTGGGTGGTCCGTACACCATCACCATCACCAAGTCCGGTGAAGGCACCAAGACCGAAGAGGGTGTCTACCTGAACCTGAACCAGGTCAACACCGTCAACGCCAACCTGGGCGGTGACCTGGCTGCGACCAACCTGGACGCGGTGAACGTTGTTGCGACCGCCGGCGGCCTGGACCTGTTTAGCGCCAACAAGATGGGCACCGGCAGCAACGTGACGCGCGAAACGATGGACGCGCTGCCGTCGGCCAACCGCAACATCCAGGACTACATCCGCCTGGACCCGCGCATCTCGCAGGTCAGCAAGGCTGACGGCGCGATCTCGGCCGGTGGCCAGAACACCCGCTACAACGCCATCCGCATCGACGGCATCAGCGCCTCCGATCCGTTCGGCCTGGGCTCCAACAACCTGCCGACCGAGCGTCAGCCGGTGTCGATGGATGCCATCCAGGAAATCAACATCGACCTGGCCAACTACGACACCACCATCGCCGGCGGTACCGGTGCGGTGATCAACGCCGTGACCAAGTCGGGTACCAATGAGTTCCACGGCACCGTGTACGGCTCGTACCGCGACAAGGACATGGTCCGTTCGCGCCTGGAAGGTGACAAGTCGGACTTCAATGGTTTCAAGGACGAGAAGACCTACGGCATGACGTTCGGCGGTCCGATCCTCAAGGACAAGCTGTTCTTCTTCACCAACTATGAAAAGTACGAGCGTAGCGGCGGCGGCGTGAGCCTGAGTGACAGCCCGTACAACAAGGATCCGTCCAAGGGCGGCATCAGTGACGCCGACATCTCGGCAGTCCAGAAGCGCATGAGTGATCTGGGCTATCCGGTCGGCGGCGTTGACGGTCTGAACAACAAGACGACGATCGAAGAGTACGCCGTCAAGCTCGACTGGAACATCAACGAGAACCACCGTGCGGCCTTGCGCTACAACAAGATGAAGCAGGACGTCGTCCGCTTCCCGCAGGTCAGCAGCAGCGCGCTGTCGCTGAGTGACTTCTGGTACACCCAGCCGACCCAGTACGAAACCTGGATGGGTGAACTGTTCAGTGACTGGTCCGAGAACTTCTCGACCGAGTTCAAGGTTTCGCACAAGGACTACTCGTCCAATCGTGTCGCGGCTTCGCACCTGCCGCAGATGCGCGTGCGCTTCGGCAACAACTCGCTGTACCTGGGCACCGAGCAGAACACTCACACCAATCTGGTCGAGTCGAAGGAACTTAGCGCCTTCGGTGCCGGTACCTGGTACATCGGTGACCACACCGTCAAGTTCGGTTTCGATTACACCGACAATAACCTGATGAACTTCTACGGCCGTAATCTGTACGGCGCGTACGACTTCCGCGACTTGGCGTCGTTCCTGAAGGGTACCGCCAACGGCTACCAGCTGCGCGTGCCGCGTCCGGGTGGCAGCTTGGATGATATTCCGGCCAAGTTCCATCTGAAGAACACTGGCCTGTTCATCCAGGATACCTGGGCGATCAACTACAACCTGAGCCTGATGTTTGGTGTCCGTCTTGATATCCCGGACTTCACCAGCCAGAACAAGTACAACACCGACATCCAGTCGCGCTACGGCTACGACAACACCAAACTGGTGGACAAGAGCCTGTTCCAGCCGCGTGTTGGCTTCAACTACACCTTCGACAGCGATCGTCCGACCCAGCTGCGCGGTGGCGTTGGCTTGTTCGGCGGTGCAGCACCGAACGTGTGGCTGGCAGGTGCCTACCAGAACACCGGTCTGAACTACGTCGAGTACAACGTCAGTGGCAACCCGGGTGGTTTCAGTGCTGATGCCGACAATCCGTTCATTCCGGATCCGTCGAAGATCATTGCTCGCCAGAACGTGGACATTATCGCTCCGGGCACCCGCCTGCCGTCGGTGTGGAAGGCCAACCTGGCGTTCGACCATGAGCTGCCGTGGTACGGCATCGTGGCGTCGGCTGAAGTGCTGTTCACCAAGGTCAAGGATGGTCTGTACTTCGAACGTCTGGACCTGACGGACGGCAAGGGCAAGGGTGCGACCTTCGTTTCGGCGCAGGACGGTCGTGAGCTGTACTGGAACCCGGCAGGTCTGAATCAGGCCAACAGCAAGATCGACAGCCGTTCCGGCGACAACCTGGGCATGGAGAACGGCACCAACGGCGCGCTGAACCGCGCCAACCGTCCGAACAACATCGGTGACGTGATGTTGCTGCGCAACACCGACAAGGGTCGTGGCAGCCAGGCTACCTTCTCGCTGGCCAAGCCGCTGACCGAGAACTGGGGCTGGTCGCTGGGTTACACCTACACCCAGTCGAAGGAAGTTAGCCCGCTGACCAGCTCGCAGAACACCTCGAACTGGAACAACACCCAGATCCTGAACGCCAACGAGAACATCGCGTACAACTCGCGCTATGCAATCAAGGACCGTATCACCGGCACCCTGGAGTGGAAGCACAACTTCTTCGGTGACAACGCTACCCGTATCGGCCTCTTCTACGAAGGTCGCTCGGGCCGTCCGTACAGCTACGTGTTCTACAACGATGCCAACGGCGACAGCGCCATCGGCAACGATCTGTTCTACGTGCCTAAGGGTGTGGGCGACGTGCTGTTCACTGGCGGCGCAACGATGGAGAAGAAGTTCTTCGATTGGCTGGCGCAGAACCCGGAACTCGAGGCCTACCGTGGCAGCGTGGTCCCGGCCAACTCGCACCGCGCCAAGTGGGTCAACAGCTTCGACGTTCGTATCAGCCAGGAATTCCCAGGCTTCGTGAAGGGTCACAAGGGTGAAGTCGCCCTGGACATCATGAATGTCGGCAACCTGCTGAACAAGAAGTGGGGCCTCATTGACGACTACGGCTTCTATGCAACCCGCCGCGTGGGCAACTTCGCAGGTATCGATCCGGCCACCGGGAAGTATGTGTACTCGTTCACCGGTGCGGATGATTCCTCGATCCAGGAAAACAACAATGACAAGGGCAACACTGCCGTGTCGCGTTGGTCCATGCAGCTGACTGTGAAGTACAAGTTCTGATCCGTCAGAGCTTGATGATGTAAACGGAAACGGCCGGGGAAACCCGGCCGTTTTCCGTTCAGGCGAAAGTCCTTGCAGGCCACTCTGCATCGGCGTAGCATCCAGAAATGTGCGCGGTGCCAACGCCGCCGATGCGGTCCCGGAAAGGCGAACGCGGGGAGCACACATCCAACGGTCGGGCTTCCCGGCCGTTTTGCTTTTTAAGGGGGCGGCAGTACAGTCGGAAACCTTGAAGGAAGCAAAAAATTGGACATGACCACGAACGAAAAATCAGCCCGCGCACTGCCAGTGCAGGACGCGCGGATCTACCCGCGCGGTGGGCTGGATGTGCTGTCGCGGGCCGAAGTGGCCCGCTTGCGCGATGCCTCTGCCGGCGGCATGCACGAGCTGCTGCGCCGCTGCGCGCTGGCCGTGCTGACCAGCGGCAGTGCCTCTGACGATCCTCGCGCGGCGCGCGATCTGTATCCCGATTTCGACATCCAGGTGGCGCAGCAGGATCGCGGCGTGCGCATCGACCTGGTCAACGCACCGGCCATGGCCTTCGTCGATGGCGAGATCATCCGCGGTGTTGCCGAACTGCTGTTCGCCGTGGTGCGTGACCTGGCCTACATGGCCATCGAGATGGGCCCTGCCTACGCGGCCGAGCTGGAGTCGTCCGAGGGCATCACCAACGCGGTGTTCGGCCTGCTGCGCAATGCGCGCATCCTCAACCCGGGTGACCCGAACCTGGTGGTGTGCTGGGGCGGCCACTCGATCTCGCGCGACGAGTATCTGTACACCAAGCAGGTGGGCTATGAACTGGGCCTGCGCGGCCTGGACATCTGCACCGGCTGCGGCCCGGGCGCGATGAAGGGTCCGATGAAGGGTGCCACGATCGCACATGCCAAGCAGCGCCGTACCGTGACGCGCTACATCGGCCTGACCGAGCCGGGCATCATCGCCGCCGAGTCGCCGAACCCGATCGTCAACCACCTGGTGATCATGCCGGACATCGAGAAGCGCCTGGAGGCCTTCGTCCGCATCGGCCACGGCATCATTGTGTTCGCCGGTGGCGTCGGGACCGCCGAGGAGATCCTGTACCTGCTCGGCATCCTGCTGCGCGAGGAAAACAAGGACCTGCCGTTCCCGCTGATCCTGACCGGACCGACCGTGGCGGCGCCGTACTTCGAGCAGATCGACCGCTTCATCCGCCTGACCCTGGGTGACGCGGCCGCCGAGCGCTACGAGATCATCATCGGCGACCCGGTGGCGGTGGCGAAGAAGATGGCCAATGGCATCAAGCGCGTGCGCGAGCACCGCCTGGCGCAGAAGGACTCGTTCTTCTTCAACTGGTCGATCGAGATTCCGTGGGAGTACCAGCAGCCGTTCGTGCCCACCCACGAGGCGATGGCCGCATTGGACCTGCACCACGGGCGTGCGCCGCATGCGCTGGCGGCCGACCTGCGCCGCGCGTTCTCGGGCATCGTCGCCGGCAACGTGAAGGAAGACGGCATGCGTCGCATCGAACAGTTCGGACCGTTCCAGATCCATGGCGACCCGGACATGATGCAGGCGCTGGACGCGTTGCTGCGCGCTTTCGTCGAGCAGCGCCGGATGAAGATCTCCGGCGAATACCAGCCCTGCTACCAGGTGCTGGCCTGAGCCCGGGCCGGTGCGATGGGGATCGCGCCGGCCGGGGTGGGAAGGTGCGGGTCGTCAAGGCTTTGACGCCCGTCGCCCTGGATTGACCGTTCATCCTGCCGCCGCTTGCCGGTGGCGGGACGATGGCCCATCGTGGCCATCAACACGCTGGGGAGCGTCCAATGTCTTTGCGCCGGCAAAACGGCTTCACGCTGGTCGAGTTGATGATCACGCTGGTCATCCTGGTCATTCTGGCCAGCATCTCCTATCCCAGCTTCCGCACCGCGATGCGCTCGAACCGGCTGACCACCACCAACAACGAGGTGATCGGTCTGTTGTCGCTCGCTCGCAGCGAGGCCATCCGCAACCGCCATGGTGGCGGGGTGTGCGGCAGCAGCAACGGCACGTCCTGCGATGGTGAGTGGAGCAAGGGCATGCTGGCCTGGGGCGACGCCGATGGCGATGGCTCCGTCAGCGGCAGCGAAAGCGTGCTGCGCTTCTCCAAGGGCAGCAGCAGCCTGGCGGTCGAGGCTCCCAGCCCAACCGTCATCACCTTCGATTCCCAGGGACGCCGCCGCGCGTCCGCCGACCAGGTCGTGAGCCTGGTGCCGCAAGGCTGCAAGACGGGTGACCCCATGCGGACCCTGACCGTCCTGTTCTCCGGTCAGGTCCGCTCCACCGGAGGAACCTGCAAATGAAACGTCGTCGTTCCGGCATGGGCGGGCCTGCCCGCAGTCGTGGCTTCAGCCTGATCGAGGTGCTGATCGCGCTGCTGGTGCTGGCGTTCGGCCTGCTTGGCTTTGCGCTGCTGCAGACCATGAACGTGCGGTTCGTGCAGAGCGCCAGCCAGCGCACCCAGGCCACCAGCCTGGCCTACGATCTGATCGAGCTGATGCGCGTACAGCGCAGCGAAACCCTCAACGGTGGCGAATACACCAAGGCCTCCTTCACTGCCGGCTCGGTCACCGCGCCGGCTGGCCCCTGCACCTGGCCCAACAGTGCCGACGTGACAGCCTCCAAGGCGAACGTGGCGCGCTGGCAATGCCAGGTCGTCAAGGTGCTGGGAGGCAAGGCCAGCGCCAACGTGACCGTCAATGATGGTCTGGTCACGGTGGGCATCGGCTGGGGAGACGAGCGATGGAACGCAGCCAATCCCGACAGCATCACCACGTTCACCCTGGTTACCCGTCTATGAAGCGCGCGCCTTCCGCTGCCAGCCATGCGGCTGGCCTCTCGCTGGTTGAACTGCTGATCTCGCTGGTCATCGGCCTGGTGCTGATGCTGGGCGTGACCCAGATCTTCATGGCTTCGCGGGCGGCCTCGCAGCTGTCCGAAGGTGTCGCGCGCACCCAGGAGAACGCCCGATTCGCGTTGGAGTTCCTCGAGCGCGACATCCGGATGGCCGGGCACATGGGCTGCGTGAATGACCAGGCGCACCTGGTGCGCGCCCAGGACAGTGTCAAGGTCAACATTGCCGGCGTGAAGTCGGGTGATGGCAGCCCGATGGACTTCTCGGTGCCGATCCAGGGTTACGAGGCACAGGGCACCGCGCCTGGCAACAAGCTGACCCTCGGCGCAAGCTGGGGGGCTGCCGGCAGCACGCCGTCGGCGATCACCAATCTGAAGCCCAAACCGCTTGGCGGCAGCGACATCATCGTGATGCGCTACCTTGCGCCGGAAGGCTCGCCGGTGCTGTCCATCGGCTCCGGTACTTCGCCGGACATCACGATCGCCAGTGACGCGGCGGCCCGCCTGTCGGCCGGTGCCGTCACCACGCCCTCGGCGTTTGCCGTGGCCGATTGCAGCAAAGTGGACGTGTTTGCCGGAAAAATCGCCGGCAGCACGATCACGGCCAGCAAAGCCGATCTCTCGGCGTATTCGGCCAACAACGCGGTGACCATGGTCTATCGGGTGGAATCGATGGCGTACTACGTGGCAACGAATACCGCCGGCGAACCCGCGCTGTACCGCGCGCGTGGCGCTGGCGACAACACGTTCGCCACCGGTGAGGAGCTGGTGGAGGGCATTGAGAGCCTGCAGTTCCTCTACGGCCAGGATACCGAGACGGCGATCAGCAGCACCGCGCCGCCGTCCGGGGTAATCGCCTTTCAGAAGACTGCCAGCGGGGTCAGTACCGGTACCGATGCCGCCGCTGTCGCTGCGTGGCGACGGGTTGGCCTGGTGCAGTTTGGACTGCTGGTGCGCAGCCCGCAGCGCGCCGCGGCCGAGCAGGCCAATACGGCCGTGGCCCAGCTGGGCGTGCTCGGCGTTGGCTTCAATCCGCCCACGACCTACGACGATCGCTACCGCGCCTCCTACGAGGTGTCCGTGGCACTGCGCAACCGACTGTTCGGGAACTGACCCATGAAGCCCTCCGTCTCCCGTCGATTCCAGGGGCGTACGCAGCAGCGCGGTGCGGTGCTGTACGTGGCTCTGATGCTGTTGATCCTGCTGTCGCTGATCGGCGTGGTCGGCATGCAGGTGGCGAGCATGCAGGAGCGCATGTCCTCCAACTACCGGGCCGCCAACGTGGCGTTCCAGGCCAGCGAGCGGGCGGTCCGTGACGCCGAGCGGTCGATCGAGGAGATCGACAACAATACCGGCGACGGCGGCTCGTTGAAGGCTGACGCCATCAAGCGCATCTGCGATGACGGCTTCGATCCCACCCGCTGGGTGGGAGAGCAGAAACTGTCGGCGGCGCCGGTGGTCAGCGTGCGCCGCATCGACGCCTGCATCCAGGGCGAATCGACGCTGGGCATGGGCACGCCGGAAAGCGAAGAGCCCACCCGCGTCTACCAGATCACCGCGTTCGGCTCCGATCGCGATGCCGCCACCAGCAACGAGGGTACTTCCTCGGCGGCTGTCGACACTGTTTTCAAGCTTTGAGGAACCCGGTCATGGCGACCCGAAAGATCAAGATCCTGGCCGGCTCCGGGCTGTTGCTGGCGGTGGCTGGCGGCACCTGGCTTGCGATGAACCTGTTCGCCGCGCAGGCGCAGGGCACATTGTCGCAGCACCCGATGAACCTGAAGGTCTCCGCGCCGCCGTCATTCATCATGGCGGTGGACGATTCGGGTTCGATGACCTTCCAGACCCAGTTCCCGGGGCAGGACGGAACGGCGTGCTGGCACTACGGGAGGAAGAGTTTCTTCCGGTCGGCCGGTGTTCTCAACACGCCCGATGACGTACTCCCCACCTATGATCGGTGGGGCAATGCCATCCAGACCGGCGAATGCAGCTATTTCTACGTGTTGCCGGGCGCCCGGATCAACAACTACAACGGCATCCCCGCTCTGGATGTCTTCGGGTTCGCACGATCAGCGGCCTACAATCCAACCTACTACGACCCCGCAATCAAGTACGAGCCCTGGTTGCGGATCGTAAATGAAGAGGTGCAGTCGTATCCGGACGCGAGCACGTCGGCCACCCTCATCGATCCTCGTGAGACAGATACACTCGCGATCGCCAGCAGCTATCTGGGCACTTCGTCCTGGGACGTCCAGAGGATGCAGGAAGGGATGACGGTACCGGCCGGGCAGTCCTACAGGACTGCAAGCAGGGCCAATGGTAATTTTGGCAACGAGAACGCCAATACGAGAGGCACGACCTGGAGCTCGGCGGGCTATGCGTCGCTGCGCTATGTGCCCGCAACGTTCTACATGCCGTACACCAGCGATGGTGACGCCTATCCGCAGTTGCCAGGCACTGCCAATGCGTATGCAGGTATCCAGCGAACCAAGGTCACCGGCGCCTGCGGTTCCGGATGTGACATGTGGAAGTACGTCATCGGGACCGGTGATGCTGCCGCATTGCAGAACTTCGCCAACTGGTACTCGTACTACGGTAACCGCAACCGGGCGATGATCGCCGGCATGACGCGCGCATTGAATGTCAATGACATGTATGTCGGGTATTTCCGGATCAATGATTTCCAGAATTACAACAGTTCGACAGACTCCAACAAACGGCTTGCGATCCGGGACATGAGCGTGATCGGGCAGAAGTCCGCGCTCTACAGCAGCATGATCGCGCTGACGGCCAGTGGTGGCACGCCGAATCGACATGCCGTCAACGCTGCGGGCCTGCAGTTCATGCGGACGGATGACAATGCCCCCATCAAGCTGTCCTGCCAGAAGAATGCGGTGATGCTGTTCACCGACGGCTACAGCAACAATGGCAACAACCTTTCGTCATCCCTCGCACCTGCCCCAGGCAACGTGGACGGGGACATGGGGACTCCCTTCTCGGATGGCAATTCCAACACCATGGGTGATATTGCCGCGTACTACTACGTGAACCCGTTGCGAACCGATGATCGGATGCCCCGGGGACAAGTGCCGGTGCCGGAGCAATGTGCGACCAGCACTGACAAGTCGCTGGACTGCAAGAAGGACCTGCATATCAACTTCTACGGGATCACGCTGGGCGCGCGTGGCAATCTGTTCGATCCGAACAAGCAACAGAACCCGTATACCGATTCGGCGGTCTACAGCAACTGGCCAAGTCGCCAGAACGACAACCCCAGCACCGTGGATGACATCTGGCACGCCGCGACCAATACCCGCGGTGAGTACATCAACGCGCGTACTCCGGCAGACATCACCACGGCCATGCGCCGGGTGCTCTCGTCGGTCACCTCCGGGCCAGCGCCTTCGGGCAGCCAGGGCCTGACCGGCGCGCGTATCGGTACCGGGTCGCTGGCGGTCACGCCCCAGTTCGAAGTGGCCAACGAGGAAACCGATTGGTTCAGCCGCCTGAAGGCATCCAAGCTTGCGGTGAACGACAAGACGCAGCAGACCGAGTACACGCAGGTGTGGGAAGCGGCCGAGAAACTGGGCGCGCAGCGTTCGCGCACCATCGTCGCCACCAAGGGCAATGCTGCAGTTGACTTCAGCAGCACCAACATCGCCTTCACCGATCTCTGCAACAAGGATGAGAAGCAGTATCCGGGTATTGCGCGCTGTTCTGCGACCGAGGCTGAAAAGCTGGGCGGCGACATCGCCACGGCCATGGCTTATCTGCGCGGCGACGCATCACGCGAAGTGCGCAACTCGGGGGGCATCTATCGCACCCGTACCACCGTGCTGGGCGACATCGTCAATTCCAGCCCGGTGATCAGTTCGCCCCGCGACGACTATGGCTACCAGCGCATCAGCACCGCGATGGCGACCTCGTATGCCACGTATCTGACCCGCAAGCGCAACAATGGCCGCTACATGGTCTATGTTGGTGCCAATGACGGCATGCTGCATGCCTTCGACGGTGGCATGAACGGCAATGGCGTAAGTGACGGTGCCGGTGGCAGCGAGACCTTCGCCTACATCCCTGGAACCGCGCTGGGCCACATGGCCAACCTGCTGTATCCCTACGTGGCGGCCAACAAGTCCGACCAGCGCTTCCGTCATCGCTACTACGTGGATGGACCGATCGCGGTGGCGGACGCGCAGATCGGTGGCAACTGGGCCACGGCGCTGGTCGGTACGGCCGGCGCCGGTGGGCGCTCGGTGTTCGCGCTGGATATAACCACGCCGTCCAGCTTCGGCACCGGCAATCGCCTGTGGGAAATCAGTGACGTGGCGCCGGGGCTCGACAGCACCGTAAAGGCGAACATCGGCCATGTCCTTGGCAAGCCGGTGATCGTGCCGGTGAAGGAAGGGACCGGGGTGGCGTGGAAAGCGATCTTCGGCAACGGTTACAACAGCCTCAGCCGCAAGGCCGTGCTGTTCGTGGTCGACCTGGGATCGGGCGCGGTGCGGATGATCACTGCTACCGAGGCCGCAGCAACCGCACCCGCCGGTGACAATGGCCTGGGCAACATCGTGGCTGTCGACCGTTGGCGCGCCGACAGCGCCGGTGGGACGGGGCGTGTACGTGGCCGTGACGGCCTGGCGGACACGATCTATGCGGCCGACCAGCGCGGCGCGCTGTGGAAGTTCGACCTGGAAAGCACGGCAACCTCGGTCACCACACCGGTGTTCACCACGGCGCGCCAGACCAACAACAACAACCAGGTGTATCGCCAGCCGATTACCGGTGGCATGACCGCCGTGACCGGACCCGGTGGTGGCGTGATGCTGGTGCTGGGTACCGGCAGCTTCTCCTTCGACAATGACCCCCAGGATCTCACCGCGCAGTCGCTGTACGGTGTCAACGACACCAGCAAGGACCAGCCGGAGGCCACGATCGTGCCCGCCAATCTGGTGGCCTATACGGTGACCACCACCAACAAGTTGCGCACGGTCACGGCCACGCCCTTCTCCGGGGCGGCGCGCGGATGGAGCATTGCACTGCCCGGCGCAGGTGAACGCTTTGTTGGTAATCCTGCCGTGGCGTCGGGAACGGTGTTCATGCCGACCTACATGCCTACCGCGGGTGGCCGTGGCTGTTCGACCGAGGGAAGCAACTGGCTGTTTGGCCTCAATCCGATCTCGGGTGTTGCATCGCTGGAGCAGGCGCGGGTCGGGTCCATTACCGGCACGCCCTACGGAGCGGGCACGGCTGGCGTGAGTCTCGACACCGGCGGCACCGCACCGGTGAAGGACGTCAATGTCTCGGTGATGCCACGCCTGGCAAAGGGTGCCGATCGAGGCGGACGTGCCTGCTGGATGGCGGTCAACGTGGCGGGTGCTCCGACGATGTACGTGCCTTATCCCTGCGGTCGCCAATCCTGGCGTCAGATCCAGTAACGAAGACATGCCCATGAGCCTGAACACTCTTTCCCGTACCCTGCGTCGTCCCGGCAAACAGCACGGTTTCTCCCTCATCGAACTGATGATCGTGGTGATCGTGCTCGGCATCCTGGCCGCGATTGTCGTTCCGTCGTACCAGCAGTACATCCGCCAGTCGCACCGGGGCGTGGCCAAGGCGGACCTGGTGGAATACGCGCAGCGTGCTGAGCGCTACTACTCGGTGAACAACACCTACTCGGGCTTCGCGCTGCCCAGCAAGGTGTCGCCGCGCGAGGGCGGGACCACACGGTACGCGATCACGTTCGATGGCAAGGCGTCCTCGTTCACGCTGACTGCGACGCCCCAGGGCAACCAGACCAAGGACAGCTGCGGGACGCTGAGCGTGGACCAGGCCAACCGCAAAACGGCCAGCGGCACGGTTTCCGATTGCTGGTAAATCAGGTGTTGATCTTCCTCTGAACGCCCAGTACAATGCGCCTCCCCGCCCGAATAGCTCAGCCGGTTAGAGCACTTGACTGTTAATCAGGGGGTCGTTGGTTCGAGTCCAACTTCGGGCGCCAGATACTCCAAAAGCCGCGAGAAATCGCGGCTTTTGTCGTTTTGGCCCGTCAGCAGGGAAGGGTGCGGTCGACACGCTCGCTGCGGATGCGGCCGCCGTTGTTGATGACCAACCTGCCATGCAGCCGGTCTCCTGCGCAGATGCGCAGCGTCAGATTGGCACCGGGACTGCGCCCGTCAGGCTGGAAGAACAGCAGCGGCCGTCCACCGCTGGCCTGGGCGACGATGGCGATGTCGGTCCGGCCTTGATGGTGGATCAGGATGTCCTGGGCGGATGCTGGTGTCCCCCGGTGCCTGCCGCTGCGATAGATGATCCACCCTGCGCTCCAGTCGCGGGAGCACTGCTCACCGTCGTCGCTGGCGCACAGCCCGATCAGTTCGCGGCGCTTCAGGGCCTTGCTTCTGGCGCTGGAAAGACTGGCATGCAGGGTCAGCTGCAGGGCGTCGGCGCGTTGCCGCAACAGCACCGGGCGCAGGGCCGGCCAGCCCACGGCCAGCAGAACGGAAAGGATGGCGATCACCACCAGCATCTCGACCAGATGCATGCCGCGTGATGCTGAACGACAGTGGGCGGGAGTGCGATGCATGGCATCAAGCCTCGCGCCGCAGCGGGACGGCCGCCATCAGGCACTGCCGCGCCCGCCTGCCCGGAAAGCCCTCAGCCGGCCGTCACCCCTTGCCCCGTATACTTGTCCTTCCCGGGAACTGGCAACACCATGAGCGACCGTTTCGAACTCGTCTCGCCGTATTCGCCGGCGGGCGACCAGCCTGATGCCATCGCGAAGCTGACCAGCAACTTCGAGGCGGGCATCGCCAAGCAGACCCTGCTGGGCGTCACCGGCTCGGGCAAGACCTACACCATCGCCAACGTCATCCAGAACGTGCAGAAGCCGACGCTGATCATGGCACCGAACAAGACGCTGGCGGCGCAGCTGTATGGTGAGTTCAAGGCGTTCTTCCCGCACAACGCAGTCGAGTATTTCGTCAGCTACTACGACTACTACCAGCCGGAGGCCTACGTGCCTTCGTCGGACACCTTCATCGAGAAGGACAGTTCGATCAACGAGCACATCGAGCAGATGCGGCTGGCCGCGACCAAGACCCTGCTGTCGCGCCCGGATGCGATCGTGGTGGCCACGGTGTCGGCGATCTATGGCCTGGGTGCGCCGGAGGACTACCTGTCGCTGCGCCTGATCCTGTCCAAGGGTGAGCGCATCGACCAGCGCGACCTGATCAATCACCTGACCCAGCTGCAGTACACGCGCAATGAGTACGAGCTGCAGCGCGGCACGTTCCGCGTGCGTGGCGAAGTGATCGACGTGTTCCCGGCCGAGTCGGACAGCGAAGCGCTGCGCATCGAGCTGTTCGACGGCGAGGTCGAGAAGATCACCCTGTTCGACCCGCTCACCGGTGAGACGATGCGCAACATGCAGCGTTTCACCGTCTACCCCAAGACCCACTACGCCACTACCCGCGAGCGCGTGCTGGCCGCGGTGGAAACGATCAAGGTGGAGTTGAAGGAGCGGCTTGAGCAGCTGTACGCGGAAAACAAGCTGGTGGAGGCGCAGCGCCTGGCACAGCGCACGCAGTTCGACATCGAGATGATGGCCGAGGTCGGGTTCTGCAACGGTATCGAGAACTACTCGCGGCACCTGACCGGCAAGAACGCCGGCGAGCCGCCACCGACGCTGTTCGACTACCTGCCGCCGGACGCGCTGCTGGTCATCGACGAATCGCACGTGACCATTCCGCAGATCGGCGCCATGTTCAAGGGCGATCGCTCGCGCAAGGAGACCCTGGTCGAGTTCGGATTCCGCCTGCCGTCGGCACTGGACAACCGACCGCTGCGTTTCGAGGAATGGGAGGCGCGTTGCCCGCGCGCGATCTACGTGTCCGCCACGCCGGGCCCGTATGAGTACCGCGAGGCCGGCGACGAGATCACCGAGCTGGTGGTGCGCCCGACAGGCCTGATCGATCCGGTGGTGGAGATCCGCCCGGTGGGCACCCAGGTCGACGACCTGATGAGCGAGGCCAACGCGCGCATCAAGGCCGGTGACCGAGTGCTGGTCACCACGCTGACCAAGCGCATGGCCGAGAACCTCACCGAATACCTGACCGAACACGGTATCCGCGTGCGTTACCTGCACTCGGACGTGGATACGGTCGAGCGCGTGGAGATCATCCGCGACCTGCGCCTGGGCAAGTTCGATGTGCTGGTGGGCATCAACCTGCTGCGCGAAGGCCTGGACATGCCCGAGGTGTCGCTGGTGGCGATCCTCGACGCCGACAAGGAAGGCTTCCTGCGCTCCACCGGTTCGCTGATCCAGACCATCGGCCGCGCCGCCCGCAATGTGCGCGGCAAGGCGATCCTGTATGCGGACAAGGTGACCCGCTCGATGCAGGCAGCGATCGACGAGACCGACCGCCGCCGCGCCAAGCAGGTCGAGTACAACGAAGAACATGGCATCGTGCCGCGCTCGGTGGCGCGCCCGATCGTCGACGTCCTCGAAGGTGCGCGTTCGGATGCGGCGGAGAAGGAAGCCAAGAAGGGCAAGGGCAAGGGCAGGGCGGGTGTTGCCGAGGACGGAGCCGATTACCGTTCGCTCGGTCCGGCCCAGCTGGCGGCGCGTCTCAAGGCGCTCGAACAGCAGATGTACCAGCACGCCAAGGACCTGGAATTCGAGGATGCCGCACGGGTGCGTGACCAGATCCGGCAGCTGAAGGAAGCGAGTCTGGGCTGAACGCGGCGGTGCAGCATCTTCTTCACAAAAGTGTTGCGCTTCACGGCCGGCATCCGTAATATACGCGGCCTGCACCGACGCAATCGCGGACGTTCAGAAGCAAAAACGGGCGGTTAGCTCAGCGGTAGAGCACTACCTTGACATGGTAGGGGTCACAGGTTCGAACCCTGTACCGCCCACCACGAAGTCTCCGGAAGGAGGCTGTCGTGAACTGAAGAGCCCGGCCCTGGCGCCGGGTTTTTACGTAGCAGGGCCAGCTTTCGGGCGGCAGGAACAAGATGGGCGGTTAGCTCAGCGGTAGAGCACTACCTTGACATGGTAGGGGTCACAGGTTCGAACCCTGTACCGCCCACCACCTGGCTCCCGGCATTGCCGGTGCAGCGGTGGATCACGATGAAAGCCGGCCCTGTGCCGGCTTTTTCGTTTGCGACGGTCGCCGGTGCCCCAGGTCAGCGCTGGGCAACCCATTCGTCGATGCTGATCATGCGCTGCAGCCGCCAGTGCCCGTCCACGCGTTCCCAGACCTGCGCGAAACGTGCTGAACCGGCCTGATGCTGCTGGCCGCCTGCAGGCAGGCGCTGGTTGCCCACGCGCAGCACGCGGTCCTGGCGTAGCCGGTACAACTGCAGGGCCGTCGGCTCCGGTGTCTGGTCATGTGCCGGGGGCACGCCCGCCTGCCCGACGTCGGCCTGCAGGATCTGGCTGCGCAGGGAGGCATCCCCGGCGTCGGCATCGCGGCCGAACAGGCCAGCGCACAACAGCAGCAGGGCAAGCATCGGCATGGCACGGTGCTCCGGAGAAGGGAGTCCAGCGTGGCACTGCCCCCCGCACTGTGAAACCGGTATGCGACGAAAGCCGGAAAAGCGCCCGCCAAGTCGCTGCGGGAAGGATGAATCCGGGCCAGGAAGTGCCGGGCCGCGCTTCAAGGCGGCCCGGCGTGGTGGGCCACTGCGGGGTGGCCCGGTCATGGCCGCGGCGCTGGCTCAGCTCCGCGGCGGGTGTGGCAGGTCAGCGATGCCGACCCCATGCACGGATCCGGTTACAACGGATCGCAGCACAGCAGCTGGCCGTGCTTGCCCGCGTTGCCGAACGGGCACTGCGGGTGTGGTTCGCAGCCCGGTGCATATCCGGTCTTGGGCGAGACGGCGAAGGCCTGGCTGGCGCCGAAGGCCATGGCCGCGACAACGACGATACCGGCGACGGACGAAAGCACTTTCTTTCCGATCATGTGTATCTCCTTGGTTGGCGTTGTGGAGTTGCAGTTGCCGAAGGCACGGGAGTGCCGGTTGTGGCGCGAATGCGGTAACAGGGGGCCGCGACGCAATGCGCGGCACGCGGGATCAGGGCAGCGCCGGCTTCGGTGCGAGCGACGCGACGGCAGCCTGCACGACCTGGGCGTCGAGCTGGCCGACATGCTTGTAGGCAACGCGGCCATCGGCAGCCAGCACCATCAGCATCGGCGTGACGGTGGCGCGATAGCGCGTGGACGCGGCGGCTTCGTTGTCGATGGCGATCGGGAAGCGCAGTGCATGTTTGCCGGCGTAGTCCGCCAGCTGGTCGTATGGCGGCATGCCGACACCGACCAGTTCGCTGTTGCCGCGGGCCGCAGCGATCTGTTGCAGCTGCGGTACCGAGGCCAGGCAGTAGCGGCATGCGGTGGAGAAGAAATAGAGGATCTGCGGAACCTCGCGGGCACCGCCGATATCGACGAAGGTCTGCTGCGTGGTGCGCAGCGCCAGCGCATCCGGGCGACTACCCAGTTCGAGGCCATGTGCTGCAAGACGCATGTCCTGCAGCTGCGTGGCCATCTGCTCATTGATCTGCCGCAGCTGGCGGTTCTGCCATCCGAGCGCGATGACCAGCACGGACAGCAGCAGGGCGACAACGGGGAACAGGACGCGCTTGAGCATCGATCATCCTTGAACACAGCGTTGGGTCGAACATACCCGAACTGGCGCGCAGGTTGTTAAGCGGATGTTCCCGGCACATCCTCCGACGGAGCGCATGTACTAGAGTTGTGCCCGCGCAGGCATGCGTGCATGCCCTCCACCCATCCCCAGGATCTTTCAACGATGAGCGATCATGTGCCGGTTTCCAGGCCCAATCCGTTCTTTGAACTGCTGTTCGGCGGCAACATGCTGGAAGGTACGTTCAAGGCAGTGATCTGGGTCGCCCTGTTGTCCGCTGTGCTGGCCTGGACCACGTTCCGCTGAGCGGGGGCGCGGCACTGCCGCCGCGTTGCGGCAGGCCGGTGCTCAGGCGCTGAAGGCCTGGCGCAGGCTGCGCAGGGTGGCCTGCCGGTGCTCTTTCGCGCTGGCCTCGCCCATCTCCAGTTCCTGCAGGCGCAGCCCGACCAGGGTCATCGAAAGCGCGTATCCCCGGGCTGCGTCGGCAACGCGCGACTGGCCGAGCGCGCGACGTGCAAGCGCGCTTACGTGCTCAAGGTCGGGCATCAGGCCAAGGTAGACGCGTTCGGCGCTGTCCAGATCGGGGGCTCGCAGGATCGCGTGTGCTTCGGAGGTGGGGGAGACGGAGGCCATGGGGAGTCCTTGTCCGTAGCGGGTGCTCGTTCAGAACGAGCGCATCAGGGAAATGAAGGCCGATGACTGAGTGCCGCGTCGTGCCATCGGGCTGTCCTTTACTGCATCGCCGAACCACTGGTTGGCGACCACGCCGGTCGCGCGCCACTTCGTGCCCAGCGGCGTGCTGACCGCGATCTGCAGGCTCGGTGATGTCGCGCTGCCCGGGTTGTAGGCGGCAAGTCCCGAGCGCAGCGCTTCCTCATCGCTGATGCCGTAGTAGTAATCCAGCAAGCGTGCGCTGGAGTGGACCACGCCGACCTTCGGGACCCAGGTGAAGCGACCCGCCTGGATCGGATAGCTGTAGTGCAGGCGCGACTCCATGCCACCTCCGTGCCCGGTGACCTCGCGCATCACGCTGGCCTCGACGATGCCCCAGTCGGCGCTGTATTCACCATTGATGCCGGCCATGGCGGACATCTGCCGGCTGTGCAGGCGACGCAGCTGAGGATCGTTCACGTCGTCGGTCTTGAAGCGCAGCGTGTAGGGCGTGACCGCCGCCGACAGGCGCAGGCCCTCGCGCTTGTACAGGTACATGCCCAGCGAGCCCGGGCTGGCGAAGAAGCGCTGGCCCTGCCAGGCAATGGACGGGACCACCAGTGGCTTGACGTCGTAGTGCGCATACGCGCCCGAGGTCGCGCCAGCACTGATGCCGGCCTGTACGCCCGGGTTGCTGTCGGCGGCCTGCGCGAACACCGGCAGGCCAAAGGCAGCGGAGAACAGCAGCGGGCGCAGCAGGGTCGAGGGCAGTGGCGGCATCGGTCAACGACGTTGCGGAGGATGGCTGCGCATGATGGGGGAGCAACATTGTCAGAACATTGCGTCGGCGCATCCGGCAGGCCGAAGCGGAAAAAGTGGGCGCCAGGCACTATGATCGGCACCGTTTCCGGTAGCCGAGCCCCCGATGCGCATCCTCCTGGTCGAAGACGATCCTGACCTGTCCCGTGCCCTGCAATCGGGGCTGGAGCGGCAGGGCGTGGTCGCCGATGTGGTTGGTTGCCTGGCCGAAGCGGCCATCGCGCTGCGCGAACCGGTGCACCAGCTGATGCTGCTCGACCGCCAGTTGCCTGATGGCGATGGCGCTGGCTTCGTTGCCGTTGCGCGGGCCCTGCGTCCGAACCTGGCGGTGATCATGCTGACGGCCAAGGGCACGCTGTCGGACAAGGTCGAGGGCCTGGATGTCGGCGCCGATGACTATCTGGTCAAGCCGGTGGCGATCGAGGAACTGATGGCGCGCATCCGTGCGGTCTCGCGACGGCCCTCGGCAATGGTGACACCACGCTTGCGACTGGGCCGGCTGGAGTTCGATTTCGAATCGCTGCAGGCGCAGGTCGATGGCCAGCTGCTGGCGCTGCCCCGGCGCCAGGTGCTGGTGCTGCAGGCGCTGGCGATGCGGCAGGGGCGTACCGTCACCCGCAGTGCACTGGAGGCGGCGGTGTACGGCTTCGATGACGAGATCCAGTCCAATGCACTGGACGCGCATATCTCCAAGTTGCGCAAGGCGCTGCAACAGGCCGGGGCCGGCGTGGAGATCCATGTGATCCGCGGCGTCGGCTACCTGCTGGCGGAGGCCTGAGATGGCACGCCCGATCCGTTCCATCACCCTGGGCCTGGCCTGGCGCCTGTTCCTTGCGCAGGCGTTCACCGTGCTGTTCGCGGTGGTCGCGCTGATCCTGACCTGGGGTGACAAGGACTCCTGGGGCATGGACATGTTCACGGCCGAGGCGGTGGCCAAAGCCGTGCACAGCGAAGGCGGCCGGCTGGAACTGGACCAGGCGCGCTGGGACAAGCTCAATGCCGGGGCCGGCGGCAACCTCTGGTTCGCGGCGGTTGATGACAGGGGCACGTGGCTGGAGCGCGGCACGATTCCTGCGGTCCACGCGCCATTGCTGGCACGCTTGCCGACAGTGGGCGCCACCGAACTGGGTTCACTGGTGCCACCCTATCTGGACGTGGCGCGGGTGATGATCCGCAACGAGGATGGACGCCGCATCACGGTGATGGTCGGTGGTGCTCCAAAGGGCGGGTTGCTGGATGGCGCGCTGATGGTGCTGCGCCTGATCGGCCTGTGGTTCTTCCTGCCGTTGATCGTGGTCACGCTGCTGGTGATGCCGACGGTGATCCATCGCGCGATGCGCGGCGTGCGCCGCTCCGCGCAGCAGGCCAAGGAACTGGACATCGGCCAGCCGGGCGCGCGCCTGGATGCGCAGCTGGTGTCCACCGAGGTCGCACCACTGGTGGAAGCGTTCAACGATGCGATCGACAAGGTGCAGCAGGGCTATGCAGCGCGCGACAAGTTCCTCGCCGATGCCGCGCATGAGCTGCGCGTACCGATCGCGGTGGTGCAGGCGCGCCTGTCGCAGCTGCCGCAGGGTGAACTGAAATCGCAGTTGCTGACCGACGTCGCCCGCCTCGGCAACGTGGCTGAGCACCTGCTCGACCTGCAGCGTCTCGATCGCAATGTCGGCGCGCTGCAGCGGCTGGACCTGGCGTTGCTGGTGCGCGAGGCGGCCGCCGATCTGGCGCCGCTGGTGGTCGGCGCCGGTTATGGCTTCGAGGTGGATGCGCCGGAGTCGCCCGTGTGGATCCATGGCGACAGCCTGGCGCTGGGGCGGGTGATCGCCAACCTGGTGCACAACGCCATCGTCCATGGCGGCGGGCGCGGCACGATCTGCGTGCGCCTCGATGCACGCGGCCTGCTGGAGGTCAGCGACCAGGGCGCCGGCATTCCGGTCGGCGACCGCGAAGCGATCTTCGAGCCCTTCCACCGCCTGCGTGCAGCCGGCAGCGGCAGTGGCCTGGGCCTGCACCTGGTGAAGGAAATCGTGCAGCACCACGGTGGCTCGGTCAGCGTTGGCGAAGCGGCTGGCGGCGGCGCCAGCTTCAGAGTCAATTTCCACCGCGGTACCGTACGGCGCTGACAGGCGCACGGGGAAAGGCCCGATAGGCAGCCTGCGGCCTCCAGCGGCAGGCTGGGGAAATGGTTCCCGATCGATCCGCCCCGGCCCTGTTTGGCTTTGGCTGCGCTGCAGGCCTGGTGCTGGGGGCGCTGGCCTGCGTGCAGATGCCGATGTTGCTGCCGCTGTGGCTGAGTGTGCCGATGGCGATCGCCGGCGCCGGCGGCTGGCTGTTGCCCTGGCGCGGCCGTGCCTGGTCCGCGTCCCTGCTCGGCCTGGCCTGGGCAACGGTGCACGGGCACTGGGTCCTGCATGGCCAGCTGCCACCCGGCGCGCCACCGCAGGATGTGCAGGTGCGGGGCCGGGTGGCCGACCTTCCCCGGCAGGGGCCCGGCTACACGCGTTTCGTGCTGCATGTCGAAGATGCCGGCGCGCTGCCATCGCTGCGTGGCAAGCGCCTGCAGGTGACCTGGAACGATCCGTGGCGCGGATCGCCGGCGCACGAGGCGGAGGGCGGGCGCCATGCGGTTCGCGCAGGATCGCATTGGCAGTTGTCGCTGCGCGTGCGCGCGCCACGCTCGCGGATCAATCCCGGCGGCTTCGATGGCGAGCGCCACGCCGTGCTGCGGGGCATCTCCGGCAATGCCTCGGTGCGTGATCCGGCCCGTGCGCGGGAGTGGCTGCCGGCGCAGGGCCTGCAGGCCTGGCGGGAACGCAGCAGTGCGGCGATCGCCGTGCAGGTGGCACATCCTGCCGCGCGGTTCGTGCAGGCGCTGGCACTGGGCGATACCCGTGGCCTGTCCGATGCCGACTGGGAACACCTGCGCGCGCTGGGCCTGACCCATCTGGTCGCCATCTCCGGTTTCCACGTGGGCGTGGTGGCTGGCTTCGGTGTACTGCTGTGCCGCTTGTGGTGGTGGCTGTGCCCGTTGCTGGGACGGTACTGGCCACGGCCGCAGGCCGCCGCATGGGGAGCGGCGCTGGCCGCAGCCACCTATGCCGTGGCGGCGGGTGGTGCGCTGCCGACGGTGCGCGCAGCGCTGATGATCGGGCTGGTCGCACTGGCCAGGGCCGGGCGTCGCCCGGTGGGCGCAGGGCAGGGGCTGGCGTTGGCCGCGATGGTGATGCTGTTGCCTGCGCCGCTGTCGGTGCTCTCGGCTGGATTCTGGCTGAGCTTCGGTGGCGTGCTGTGGCTGCTCTGGTGCCTGCCGAGGACGGGGCCGGAGGGAATCGGTGGCGGGCTGCGCGGGTTCCTTGCCGCGCAGGGTGTTGCCAGCCTTGGGCTGCTGCCGCTGTGCATCGCCTTGTTCGGCGGGACCGCGCGGCTGGGGCCGCTGGTCAACCTGCCGATCATCCCGTGGTGGACAATGCTGGTTGTTCCGCTGTCGCTGCTCGGTACCGGCCTGCACGTGCTGCATGACGGCGCAGGGCGTTGGGCCTGGCGTGCCGCGGCCTGGCTGTTCGAGCTCAGCTGGGGGGCCCTGCAGCCGTTGGCGCTGCATCCGCAGGCGATGTGGTGGCTGGCCGAGGCGCCGCGCTGGGCGCTACCCGTGGCCTTGCTGGGCGTGTTCTGGTGGCTGCTGCCGCGCGGCGCCGGCGGTGGCCTGGCGGGCCTGCTGCTGTCCCTGCCGCTGCTGTGGCCGGCCCGGCATGCACCGGCCGCGGGGGAACTGGAGCTGCTGGTGCACGATGTCGGCCAGGGCACGGCGGTGCTGGTGCGCACGGCACGGCACGCGCTCTGGTACGACGTGGGGCCGCCGACTGGCGGCGAGGGCAACGAACGCATCCTGGTCCCGGCCCTGCGCGCGCTCGGCCAGGGGCCGCCCCGGCAGGTGATGCTCAGCCATGACCACCTGGATCACACCGGCAGCCTGCCCAGCCTGCGACGGCAGTTGCCCGGGCTGCAGCTGCTGGCGCCACCGGGCAGCGCCATCGGCGGCGCCACGCCCTGCCAGCAGGGGATGCGCTGGGAGTGGGACGGGGTTGATTTCCAGGTCCTGCACCCGGCGCCGGGCAGCCGGCAAGCCGAAAACGAGGACAGCTGCGTGCTGCGCATCGCCAGCCGTCACGGCGTGGTCCTGCTGCCGGGTGACATCGGTCGACCGGCCGAGGGGGCGCTGCTGCAGGCGTACCCGCACGCGCTGAGGGCGGACGTGGTACTGGTGCCGCACCATGGCAGCGGCGGCAGCTCCAGTGCGCCGTGGGTTGCGGCGGTGGCGCCGCGGCTGGCGGTGGTCTCGGCCGGGCACCGGAACCGCTTCGGCCACCCGCGCCAGGAGGTGGTCCAGCGCTGGCAGGCGCAAGGCGCGGAGGTGCTGGCCACGGCCGACTCCGGGGCGATCCGCGTATGGCTTGGCGCACAAGGCCTGCAGCTGCGTGAACAGCGCATCCATGCATCCCGGTGGTGGGATGCCGCTGGGCGGGCGCGGTCGGCTGCTATCCTATCGCCGATCGAACAAGCGGCCGTTGGGCCGGAGGGTTGAAACGTGTGGGAACTGGTCAAGGCCGGTGGCTGGCCGATGGTGCCGCTGCTGCTGTTGGGCGTACTGGCTTTGGCGATCATCCTGGAGCGTTTCTGGTCCCTTCGGCGGACTGAAGTGCTGCCGCCCGGCCTCGGCCAGGAAGTGCGCAACTGGGCCGCCCGCGGCAAGCTCGACCCGGCCCACCTGCAGACCCTGCGGGCGAACTCGCCGCTGGGCGCGCTGCTGGCTGCCGCACTGGAAGCCCGCAACCGCCCGCGCGACCAGATCCGCGAGCGCATCGAAGACACCGGCCGCCACCTGGTACACCGCATGGAGCGATTCCTGAACGCACTGGGCACCATTGCCTCGGCCGGCCCGCTGCTGGGCCTGCTCGGCACGGTGATCGGCATGATCCAGATGTTTCTGGGCATCCTCGACCACGGCGTGGGCGACGTGAACCAGCTGGCTGGCGGCATCGGCAAGGCGCTGGTGTGCACGGCCACCGGCATGATCGTGGCGATCCCGGCGCTGATGTTCCATCGCTACTTCAAGGGCCGCATCCACGGCTACGTGGTGGAGATGGAGCAGGAAGCCAGCGCCCTGCTGGATACGCTCGACGGCCGCCCCGGGGTGATGAACCCGGCCCCGGCCGCGCGCCAGTCCGGCGCCGCCACGGCGAAGGCCTGATCGATGCGTATCGGCAACGACCGATCCCAGGATGAGCCGCATATCGACCTGGTGCCGCTGATCGACGTCATCCTGGTGCTGATCATCTTCTTCGTGGTCACCACCACCTTCGACGCGCGTTCGACGCTGCAGGTGCAGTTGCCGACCGCCAGCCAGCAGCAGACCAACGAGCCGCCGCGCTCGCTCAGCGTGCTGATCAACGCCGAAGGCCGTTACTTCATCAACGACCAGGAAGTGCTGCGCAGCGACGTAGAGTCGGTCAAGCAGACCATCGCCGCCGTGGCCGGCAGCGATCGCGAGCAGACCGTGCTGCTGCGTGCCGACGCACGCACTCCCTACCAGGCCGTGGTGACCGCGCAGGACGCGCTGGGTCAGCTCGGCTTCCGCCGTATTGCCATTGCAACAGCACCCGAGGTGCGTCCATGAGTTCCAATCACGCGCCGGTGTGGCCGATCTACAAACGTCTGCTGGGGTACACCCGCGCCTACTGGGTGTTCATGGTGGCCGCGGTCATCGCCATGGTGGTCGAAGCCCTGGCGGGCTACCACTTCACCAAGTTGATGGAGCCGCTGGTCAACCGCGGTTTCGTCAACCCGGAACCGCGCATGGCGGTGATCCTGCCGCTGACCATCCTGGGCCTGTTCCTGATGCGCAGCGTCGCCACCTGGGTGAGCGACTACGCGCTGGCCAAGACCGGCCGCAGCGTGGTGCGCGACCTGCGCGAACAGGTGCTGGCCAAGTACCTGCACCTGCCGTCCTCGCATTTTGATACCGAAGCGACGCCGGTGATGGTCAGCCGCCTGAACTTCGATACCGAACAGGTCACCCAGGCCAGTGCCGACGCACTCAAGACCGTGGTGGCCGACACCCTGACCATCATCGCCATGCTGGCGGTAATGCTGCAGATGAGCGTGAAGGTCACCGTGGCGATGCTGGTGGTGGTACCGCTGATCGGCGTGATCGTGTCCTACGTGGGCAAGCGCTACCGCCGCATCAGCCGTGGCATCCAGGATGGCATGGGTTCGATGGCGCAGACCGCCGAACAGTCGCTGGCGGCGCAGCAGGAAGTGAAGGTGCACGGCACCCAGCAGCATGAGATCTCGCGCTACTCACGCCTGGCCAACCGCATGCTGTCGCTGAACATGAAGGTGGAAGTCACCCGTGCTGCCGCCTCCAGCGTGGTGCAGTTCCTGGCCGCGCTGGCGCTGGCGGTGATTGTCTGGGTGTCGACGCGTGAAGCGCTGGCCGGTCGCCTCAACGCCGGCCAGTTCATGGGCCTGATGACCTCGATGATGGCCATCATTCCTTCGCTGCGCCGCCTGACCAGCGTGCAGACCTCGATCTCGCGCGGCGTGGCCGCCGCAGAGCGCCTGTTCGGCATCCTCGACATGCAGGTCGAGCGTGACGAGGGCCGCAACAGCGTGCAGCGCGTACGCGGCGAACTGGCCTTCGACCACGTCATGCTGCGCTACCGCGAGGACAGCGGCATTGCCCTGGACGACATCAGTTTCGTTGCCAAGCCCGGCACGGTCACCGCCATCGTGGGTCGTTCCGGCAGTGGCAAGACCAGCCTGATCCGGCTGGTGCCGCGCTTCTATGAGCCCAGCGGTGGTGTGATCACCCTCGATGGCGTCGCGCTGGATGACTATCCGTTGGCCGACCTGCGTCGGCAGGTGGCGATGGTCGGGCAGAAGGTCATGCTGTTCGATGACACCATCGCGGCCAACATCGCCTATGGCATGGAAGCGAGCGAGGAACAGATCCGTGCGGCGGCCGAAGCGGCCAATGCGTGGGAGTTCATCGCGCGCATGCCGCAGCAGCTGCAGACCCCGGTCGGCGAGAACGGCGCGCTGCTGTCCGGCGGCCAGCGCCAGCGCCTGGCGATCGCCCGCGCGATCCTGCGTGACGCGCCGATCCTGATCCTCGACGAAGCCACTGCCGCGCTGGACAACGAATCCGAGCGACTGGTGCAGGATGCGCTGCAGCGCCTGATGCCCGAACGCACCACGCTGGTCATCGCGCACCGCCTGTCGACCATCGAGCATGCCGATCAGGTGCTGGTGATGGACCACGGCCGCATCGTTGAACGGGGTACCCACAAGGAGCTGCTTGCCATGGGTGGCCTGTACCAGCATCTGCACAGCATGCAGTTCCGCGAAAGGCAGGACTGATGGCTGGCAAGGGTACCCAGACCCCGCCGTACTGGTACGACGGCAGCCCGGTTCCGTGGGCGATGCGCCTGCTGGCGCCGCTGTATGCCGGCGTCACCGCGCTGCGCCGCCGTGCCTACCGGCGCGGATGGCGCAAGCGCTACGCGCTGCCGGTGCCGGTCATCGTGGTTGGCAACATCACCGCCGGCGGCACCGGCAAGACGCCGCTGACCATCGCCCTGGTCGAGCGCCTGCGTGGGGCCGGCTGGAAGCCGGGCGTCGCCAGCCGTGGCTATGGCCGTGAAGACGCTGACAAGCCGCTGTGGGTGCAGGCCGACACGCCGACCGCCAAGGGCGGTGACGAACCGGTGCTGATCGCCTGGAAGACCGGCGTGCCGGTGCGCGTGGACGCCGACCGCGTGGCCGCAGGCAGGGCACTGATCCAGGCCGGCTGCGATGTGATCGTCTGCGATGACGGCCTGCAGCACTACCGGCTGGCGCGCGACATCGAGATCGAAGTGGTCGATGCCCAGCGGCGCTACGGCAACGGCCGGATGATTCCCGCCGGACCGCTGCGCGAGCCGGTCAGCCGTGCCGGCGAATGCGATTTCCGCGTGGTCAACCTGGGCCAGGCCGATGAGGAAAGCGCGGCACAGGCCTGCGGTTTCGGCCAGTGGCCGATGGCCCTGCACATCGACAGTGCGCAGCCGCTGGCCGGTGGCCGCGCGCGCCCGTTGTCGTACTTCAAGGGCCAGCGTGTTCATGCGGTGGCCGGCATCGCCCATCCGCAGCGCTTCTTCGACATGCTGCGCGCGCGTGGCATCGGCGTGGTGCCGCACGCCTTTGCCGACCACCAGGCCTACCAGCCGCAGGACCTGTCCTTCGGCAGCCAGCTGCCGGTGCTGATGACCGAGAAGGATGCGGTGAAATGCCGCGCGTTCGGCAACGATTGGCATTACGCGGTGCCGTTGCGTGCCGAGCTGCCTGCCGCGTTCTGGGTGGCGCTGACCGACCGCCTGGACAAGCTGCGACCGAACTGAGCGGCGTGGCGGCGCTTGCATTCACGCGCCGCCGGCCGCATCCCCGTTGTAACGAGCCTGCCGAGTATCGCCCCATGACCGAATTCGTCGTCGCCATTCCGGCCCGCTATGCCGCCTCGCGGCTGCCGGGCAAGCCGCTGCGCCTGCTGGGTGGTGAGCCGCTGGTGCTGCACGTGGCGCGCCGCGCGCTGCAGGCCGGCGCTGGCGAGGTCTGGGTCGCTACCGACGATCAACGCATCGCCGACGCGCTGTCCGGGCTGGCCGAGGTGAAGGTGGCCATGACCGCCACCTCGCATGCCTCCGGTACCGACCGCCTGGCCGAGTGCGCGCGCATCGCCGGCTGGGCCGACGACACCGTGGTGGTCAACCTGCAGGGTGATGAACCGTTCGCGCCGGCTGCGGGAATCCGTGCGGTGGCCCAGGCGCTGGCTGAAGGCAATGCACCGATGTCGACCCTGGCGACCGCCGTGGAGGATGCAGAAACCCTGTTCGATCCGAACGTGGTCAAGCTGGTGCGCAACGTGCGCAACGAGGCGATGTACTTCAGCCGCGCGCCGATTGCCTGGCACCGCGATGGCTTCGCGCGCAGCCGCGAGGTTCTGCCGGAAGGGCATGCCTGGCTGCGCCACATCGGCATCTACGGCTACCGCGCGGGTTTCCTGCAGCAGTTCGCGGCGATGCCCCCGGGCCGGCTGGAGCAGGTCGAATCGCTGGAGCAGCTGCGCGTGCTCGAGTCCGGCTACCCGATCAGCGTGGCGATCTCGCCTGAACCATTCCCGGCGGGCATCGACACGCCCGAGGACCTGGAGCGCGCCGAAGCACTGCTGCAGACGTTGGCTGCCCGATGAAGCTGCTGGTCGTCTGCC
This sequence comes from Stenotrophomonas sp. YJH_SMC_6, assembly GCF_059371335.1. Taxonomy (NCBI): domain Bacteria; kingdom Pseudomonadati; phylum Pseudomonadota; class Gammaproteobacteria; order Lysobacterales; family Lysobacteraceae; genus Stenotrophomonas; species Stenotrophomonas sp. YJH_SMC_6. The sequence goes on from NZ_JCAFUM010000006.1 coordinate 224,226, forward strand.
TCGGCAACATCTGCCGTTCGCCGATGGCCGAAGGCGCGCTCCGCGCACGCCTGGACGCTTCGCCACTGGCGGGGCGCGTGCAGGTGGATTCGGCCGGCACCGGTGACTGGCATGTGGGCGAGCCGCCGGACCGGCGTGCGATCGCCTGCGCGGCGGGGCACGGCGTGGACATCGGCGGCCTGCGTGCGCGCCAGCTGCACGCCGCTGATTTCGACCGCTTCGACTGGATCCTGTGCGCCGACGAGGCGAACCTGCGGGACGCGGGACGCTTGGTGGCACCCGCCCAGCGTGAGCGGCTGGCGCTGTACCTGCCCTGGTCGGGCGGGGAGGGGCAGGCGGCCATCCCGGATCCCTACACCGGCGGCAGCGATCACTTCGAACAGGTCTGGACGCTGGTCGACAATGCTGCAAAACGTGCAGTGGCACGACTGTTGCATGGCGCCGACTCCGGCATAATCGGGCCATGAACGTCCAGCCCGTCCCGGACCTGCCCGAGTTCGCCACCTGGCTCAATGCCGCCCCCTGTACCCTGACCGAACTGCGCGGTCGGCCGGTGGCGCTGTTGTTCGTCAACGCCGCTTCTGCCTGGAGCGCGCAGCGCCTGGCCGAGTTCAGTCAATGGCTGTCGCGTCACCCTGGCATGCTGCAGCCGCTGGTCCTGCAGGTACCCCGCTTCGATTTCGAGCGTGACGCCGGCGCCGCACTCAAACTGCTGCGCCGCCAGGGGCTGTCAATGCCGGTCCTGCTCGATGCCGACTGGGATGGCTGGCGTCGCTTCGGCATCACATCGTGGCCGACCGTGGTGCTGTTGGACGCGCAGGGTCGCGAGCAGCAACGGCTGGTCGGGCTGGGGGCTCCGGGAGAGCTTGAGCGTGCGTTGAATGCGCTGTGCCACGGTGCGCCGTCGGCACCGCCGCGCGGCGGTACCGAGCTGCATCCGGAGCCGCGGCAGGCCCTGCGTTTTCCGCTGGGCCTGGCGGTCAGCACCGAACGCCTGTACATCGCCGACAGTGGCCATCACCGCATCCTCGAATGCAGCCACGGCGGCCGCATCCTGCGCCAGTTCGGGCTGGGGACGGCCGATTTCATGGACGGCAACCTCGCCGAAGCTGCGTTCCATCGCCCGCAGGCGCTGGTGCTGGAGCGCGACGCGCTGTACGTGGCCGACACCGGCAACCATGCCGTGCGCCGCATCAACCTGCTGACCGGCATCGTCGACACGCTCTGCGGCAATGGCCGCCCCGGTGCGCCGGTGGAGGGCCCGGTAGCACAGGCGCGGCAGGTCTCGCTGGACCACCCGGTCGGCCTCGCCATCGCCGATAACCAGCTGCACATCGCCATGGCCGGCGACAACCGCATCTGGAGCTACCACCTGGGTCAGCGCAGCCTGCAGTGGCGCGCCGGCAGCGGTGCCATCGACGAGCGTGACGGCAGCGGCCATCTGGCCGCGTTTGCTCAACCGACTGCACTGGCCGTGGTGCAGCAGGTGCTGTACGTGGCCGATGCGCTGGGCTCCTCGATCCGTGCACTGCAGCTGCGCGGGGATCTGGTGCAGACGCTGGTCGGGCAGGGCCCCTGGCGTTTCGGTGACGAAGATGGCCCGCGCGCGCAGGCCAGCCTGCAGTTCCCACAGGCGATCGCGCTGAGTCCGGATGCGCCGCTGCTATGGATTGCCGATACCGGCAATGGCCGCCTGCGCACGCTGCGCCTGGGCGGTGGCGAACTGACCACCCAGCCGCTGCCGCGCCGCCTGCACGGCCCGGCCGGGTTGGCCGTGGGTGCCGGTGCGGTGTGGATCGCCGAGACCGATGCCCACGCCGTGCTGCGATTCGATCCCGAAAGCGGCGTGCTCAGCGAAGTGCCGATCAGCGAATGACCGACGTTCCCGCCCCGGCCTTCGACGGCAAGGCCTTCGCGGCCCAGCTCAGTACCGCCCCCGGTGTGTACCGCATGTACGCGGCCGACGACACCCTGCTGTATGTCGGCAAGGCGCGTGCGCTGCGTAACCGCGTCGGCAGCTATTTCAACGGCAGCCCGAAGAATGCGCGGATCATGTCGATGATCTCGCAGATCGTGCGCATGGACGTGACGGTGACGCGCTCGGAAGCCGAGGCGCTGCTGCTGGAAAACCAGCTGATCAAGTCGCTGTCGCCGCGTTACAACGTCTCGCTGCGCGACGACAAGACCTATCCGCATGTGCTGCTGACCCGCGAGGACTGGCCGCGCATCGCGCTGCATCGCGGCCCGCGCGCCATTCCCGGCCGCTATTTCGGGCCGTATCCCGGCGTCACTGCGGTGCGCGAAACGCTGAACCTGATGCACAAGCTGTTCAAGCTGCGCAGCTGCGAGGACAGCGTGTTCCGCAACCGCTCGCGGCCGTGCCTGCAATACCAGATCGGGCGTTGCAGCGCGCCCTGCGTGGAGCTGGTGGCGCCTGCCGAGTACGCCGAATCGGTGCGTCGCGCTGCATTGTTCCTGGAAGGCAAGAGCGACGAACTGACCCGCGAGCTGGGCGAGCAGATGCAGGCCGCCAGCGAGGCACTGGAATTCGAGCAGGCCGCGCGCCTGCGTGACCTGATTTCCTCGCTGCGCAGCATGCAGACCCGCCAGTACGTGGATGGCCGTGCTGCCGACCTGGACGTGCTGGCGGTGGCCATGCAGGGCTCGCAGGCCTGCGTGCTGCTGCTGGCGTTCCGCGATGGCCGCAACCTCGGCACCCGCCCGTTCTTCCCGCGCACCAATGGTGAAGAAAGCCCGGAGGAAGTGCTGGCCGCGTTCGTCTCGCAGTACTACATCGAATTCGAGCCGCCGCGCGAGATCCTGCTGGACCGCGAGATCCCCGATGCCGACCTGCTGGTCGCCGCGCTGTCGGCCTCGGCCGAGCGCAAGGTGCAGCTGAAGTGGAACGTGCGCGGCGAGCGCGCCGGCTACGTGGAACTGGCCAGCCGCAACGCGCAGCTGACCCTGGCCACCGAACTCAACAGCCGCAACGCGCAGCATGCGCGCAGCGACGCACTGCGCGAGATGCTGGGCCTGGCCGAGCCGGTCAAGCGGGTCGAGTGTTTCGATATCAGCCACACCCTGGGCGAGGCTACCGTGGCCTCGTGCGTGGTGTTCGACGCTGCCGGTCCGGTGCGCGCGCAGTATCGCCGCTTCAACATCAGCGGCATCGAGCCGGGCGATGACTACGCCGCAATGCGCCAGGCCATCGACCGCCGCTTCCGCCGTGCGGTGGAAGAGCAGGGCGTGCTGCCGGACGTGCTGCTGATCGACGGCGGCGCCGGGCAGCTGGCGCAGGCCCAGGCCGCACTGGCCGACCTGGGCGTGGAAGGCGTGCTGCTGGTGGGTGTGGCCAAGGGCGTGGAGCGCCGCGCCGGCCATGAAGCGCTGGTGATGCCCGACGGCCGCGAGCTGCGCCCCGGCGCGGCCAACCCGGCGCTGCAGTTCATCCAGCAGGTGCGCGACGAGGCGCACCGCTTCGCCATCACCGGCCACCGCGGCCGCCGGCAGAAGGCGCGGATGACCAGCAAGCTGGAGGACATTCCCGGTATCGGGCCGCGCCGCCGCGCCAGCCTGCTCAAGCATTTCGGCGGCCTGGTGGGCCTGAAAGCCGCTGGCGAAGCGGAAATCGCCAAGGTGGAAGGCATCAATGACGCCCTCGCGGCACGTATCTACGCTAACCTGCACGGGTTGGCCACGCCTGATGCGGCCGAGTAGAGAGAGAAGCACGCAAGCATGAAGTTGACCCTGCCCACCTGGCTGACGTTGTTGCGGATCGTGATGATCCCGGTGCTGGTGCTGGTGTTCTACCTGCCCTACACCTGGACCAACTTCGCTTCGGCGGCGATCTTCGGCCTGGCCGCGATCACCGACTGGCTCGATGGCTGGATCGCACGCCGTTACCAGCTGGAGTCGGCCTTCGGCGCCTTCCTCGACCCGGTCGCGGACAAGCTGATGGTGGCAGTGGCACTGTTCCTGATCGTGCAGGGCCATCCGACGCCGTGGATGGCGTTCTGGGCGGCGGTGATCGTCGGCCGCGAGATCGCGGTGTCGGCGCTGCGCGAATGGATGGCCGAGCTGGGCCAGCGTGCGAAGGTGCGCGTGGCGATGATCGGCAAGGTCAAGACCACCGCGCAGATGGTCGCGCTGCTGTGCCTGCTGTATTCGGTGGCCCCGAACGTGCCGGTGGAAGACATCTGGATGGGCTGGCCGGTGTTCCACATCGGTGACTGGACCCTGGCGATTGCCGCGGTGCTGACCCTGTGGTCGGGACTGCAGTACCTGCACGCCGCCTGGCCGAGCCTGCGCGATGACGAGCGCGCTGCGCGCGAGCGTGCGCGGCAGAAGAAGCTGGGCAACTGAGCCCGGGGTCGGATCCCTTTCTGCAGGAAAGGGCTCTGACCCCACGGTTGCTGCCATCCACGCATGGCGTGGATCTATTGGAAATGCCGCATCCACGGAGGGGGCGGATCCATCAGTTTGCGGAGACGCTGTAGTAGATCCACGCCATGCGTGGATAGGCGGTGCAAGGCGCCTCACAGACCCTGAAAAAAGCGCTTGACGCCATCCTTGGAATAGGTAAAATTTCGCCTCCCAAGCGGGAATAGCTCAGTTGGTAGAGCGCAACCTTGCCAAGGTTGAGGTCGCGAGTTCGAGTCTCGTTTCCCGCTCCAGATTCAAGAGAAACGCTCCCGCAAGGGAGCGTTTTTCGTTTGCGTGTTCCACGCTTCATCCTCACTTCACCGCCACTCCTTCGGCTCACCACGCGGCAGTTCGAAGCTGCATCTCCGACTCTCCACGGCGATGCCGCAATGCCTCACACTCTCTCCGCCTACGACCACGACGTCGTCATCGTCGGCGCCAGCTTCGCCGGTGCCGCCTGCGCACTGGCTGCCGCCCAGTACGGTCTGCGCGTCTGCGTGCTTGAACGCAAGGCCGACCCCGGCGAGCGCCTGCACACCACCGGCATCGTGGTGAAGGAAGCGATGGAGCAGACCTGGCTGGGGCGCATGCCCGAGCATCTGGTGCAGCGGGTCGCAAACGTGCGCCTGTATGCGCCGAACCTGCGCAACGTGTTGCTGGCCGCGCCGGGCTATTACTTCCTCACCACCGATACGCCGAACCTGATGCGCTGGCTGGCCAGCGAGCTGCGCGCGAATGGTGTCGACCTGCGCCTGCAACGGTCTTTCACCGATGCCCATCGCAGTGGTGATGGCTGGCAGGTGGATGGGGCAGGGCGATGCGCCTATCTGGTTGGTGCTGATGGCGCACGCTCACGCGTGGCCCAGCGCACCGGCCTTGGTCAGGTGCGCGACACCCTCTACGGCGTCGAGCGCGAGTTCGCCGGCCTGCAGGTGGCGCAAGGCAATGCGCTGCATTGCTTTGTCAGCAAGCGCTACGCGCCGGGCTACATCGGCTGGGTCGCACAGAATCCGACCGGGCTGCAGGTGGGATTGGCGCTGCGTCATGACCCGCAACAGGTGCGGCCGCCGGATATCGATGGCTTCCTCGACCACGTGCGCGATGTGGTCGGCATTCCGCCTTCGGCGCGTCCCTCGGCCACCCGCGCCGGCTTGGTCCCGTGCGGCCGGCCGGATGGGCCGTTCACCGGCCAACGCGTGATCCTGACCGGCGACGCGGCAGGCATCGTCTCGCCGCTGTCCGCCGGGGGCATCCACTCCTCGTGGCGGCACGGCTGGGCGGTCGGCGAGGCGATTGCCCGCCATCTGCGTGGGCAAGGGCCGGAAGCGGAACGGGTGGCGCGGCGGGTGGCGCCGGCATTCCATGGCAAGCGCCTGCTGCGCTGGGCGATGGACCATCTGCAGGCCGACTGGCCGCTCAATGCACTGCTGCACACGGCGGCCACGCGGCGCATCGCCGAGCAGGTCTACTTCCACCGCCGTGGCCTGCGAACCTGAGGTATCGGTCCTGGGGGCCTGAACGCCTCCCCGAAATGCAGGCGAAAATTCCTGTTGACGCCGTGCAGCAATATCGACACAATAGCGCTCCTTCGACGCAGGTCGAACGAAATCTGCGGGAATAGCTCAGTTGGTAGAGCGCAACCTTGCCAAGGTTGAGGTCGCGAGTTCGAGTCTCGTTTCCCGCTCCAGATTCAAGAAGAACGCTCCCGCAAGGGGGCGTTTTTCGTTTGTCATGACGTTGGCGGCACGGGGCGCTACAGTCGCGCCATGGCGTCGTCATGGCGGGCGTGATATCGGCGGCCTGGCGGGACGATTCCAGCGTTAGTGTCGCAATCGGAATGGCGGGGCGTATCGGTCGTGGGGATGACCGCAGGGGCGGGGCTCGGGGAAGTTGGCAACAAGACGCAATGGCCCGGATGTCGCACCAGCGTTCCGTGCGTCGCATGCAGTGAAAGGCTGGCGAAAGGCCAACGCCATCGTTGCCTGAACCGCATGCGTGTTGTGACCTTTTTCGGACCAATTCTCCATGTTCGCTCCACAATCGCACGGTAGCCTTCATGCTCCTTCTACACGTTGGCGGGCTGGTGGTCAGGCGTATCACTTCAGTGGCAGTGCCCAGGACCGGGCGCGGACTCTCCCTGCAGGCAGTGCTGCGCCCCGGTGCGTTGTTGGCAACCCTGGCCCTGGCCGGCTGCATGTCGGTGCCCGTCCCGGACCTGCCTGATCGCACACCCAGCGCCTGGACCCAGGTACCGCAGGGCCAGGGCGTGGCGGTGGACGCCAGGCAGTGGTGGAAGGTGCTGGCCGACCCGGCGCTGGATGGCCTGGTCGATCAGGCGGTCGCCGGCAATCTCGACCTGCAGCAGGCCACCTTGCGCCTGCAGGCCGTTCGGATCGTCGCTGGCACGTCCGACTCGCGTTTCCTGCCGGAAATCTCCGCCAGCGCCAAGCAGGTGCAGGACGCCGCCGCTGTCGATACCTACTTCCATGCCGGCATTGAAGCGATCTGGGACCTGGGCCTGTTCGGCGCCGCCGAGAGTGCGCAGCTGAGCGCGCAGGCCTCGGCCGGCAATGCCGAGGCGCTGCGCAATGCCGCGCAGGTAGCGGTGATTGCCGACGTGGTGCGCAGCTATCTGGACCTGACCGTGGCGCAGGCCCAGCAGGACCTGCTGGGCCGGCAGCAGACCGTGGATGACCGTGGCGAACAGTTGGCCCTGGTGCGCCAGCGCCTGCGCCTGGATGAGCCCGGCGAACTTGATCGCCTGCGTGCACGCCAGGCCGCGACCCGCGCCGCCATCGCACAGTCGCGGGAAAACGCGGACAACGCGGCCCGCGCGCTGGCATTGCTGCTGGGCCGCGATGGCCCGGATCCGGCCTGGCGCGCCTATCGCACGCCGCCGACGCTGGGCACGTTCTCGCTGCAGCAGGTCCCCGCCGATCTGCTGCGCCATCGGCCGCAGATCCTGCTGGCCGAGTCGGAAGTGATGCAGGCCGCCGCCAGCAAGGGCTCGGCGCGCGCCGCGATGTACCCGCGGATCAGCCTCGGCGGCTCCATTCTGTATGCCTACAACCTCACCCAGAACGCGCGCTCCAATTCCGACTCCAGTCCGTCGATCGGTCCATACGTCGATATTCCGCTGTGGGACTGGGGCCAACGCCGTGCGCGTTTCCATGCCGATGAGAAGCAACTGGACGCCGCGCTGCTCGGGTATCGCAAGGCCGTGCTGGAAGGCGTGAGCGAAGTGGAAGGTGCGCTGGGCAGCCTTGCACGCCAGGACAGCAGCATCCAGTCGCTGCGCGCGGCCAACGATGCCGCCAACCAGCAGGTCAAGCGCCAGGCGCGGCAGGTGCAGCTGGGCCTGTCCAGCGAGTTCGATGGGCTGGACACGCAACGTGCCGCGCTCGCTTCGCAGGCGGATCTGATCGGTGCGCAGGGCGCACGCGTGCTGGCGTTTGCTTCGCTGTACCGCGCCCTTGGCGGCGCACCGCTGCCGGTCGAGGCTGAGGGCGAACCGCAATGATCGCGCTGGCCCGCAAGACCCTGGCCTATGAGTGGCGCCGGTTCCTGCCGGTGGTGCTGGCGATGTGCTTCGCCGGCGTGCTGCTGATCGTGCAGGCGGCGCTGGTGCTGGGCATCTTCGGTACCGCCGCGATCTATGTGAAGGCATCTTCGGCCGATATCTGGGCCGGTTTCCCCGGCACCCAGAGCGTCAACTACGGCCACGCGATCAGCGCCGATGTGGAAAGCCACCTGCGCATGGATCCGGATGTCACCCGCGTCGAACCTTACGAGTGGGTGGATGGCGAATGGCGCTCCAGCGCGCAGGGTACCGGCAACGTGTCGGTGTATCTGTCCGGCATCTCCACCCGCGACGATGCAATGATGTTCGCGCGCATCCTGCCTGCCGACCTGCGTGCACAGCTGCGCGAACCGGGTGCGGTGATCGTCGACAGCGCCGACCTGGATACGCTGGGCGTGGACCTGCAGAACAACCGCGCCTGGATCAATGGCAAGGCCGTGCGCGTGGTTGCCGCGCAGCCGGGCCTGCGTGGCCTTGGTGGTGTCAACGTACTGGCTTCGCTGGATACCGCGCGCGCCATCGCCGGTACCGACCCACATGAGGGCAGTACCTACTTCGTGGCGGGCCTGCGCTCGCCTGACCTGGCCGACCGCGTGCGCGATCGCCTGGCCGCGTCAATGGGCCAGGCTACGCCGGTCGAGTTCTGGACCGCGCCGGAGTTCGCCAGCCGCTCGCAGCAGTACTGGCTGTTCGACACCGGTGCCGGCATCGCGGTGTTGTTCATGGCCGTCATCGTCTGCTTCGTCGGCGCGGTGATCACCAACCAGTCGTTCGCGTCGGTGGTGGCTGGCTCGGTTCGCGAGTACGCCACGCTCAATGCACTCGGCGCCGGTCGCTATGCGCTGGCGCGGGTGGTGTTCGAGCAGGCGTTGCTGATCGGCGGTGTGGGCATGTTGCTGGCGGCGGCCTTCAGTACCGTGGTGCTGCTGATCGCGCAGACCCAGCGCGTGCCGGTGCAGCTGACGCCAATGGTGATCCTTGGCTGTGTTGCCCTGGTTGCGGTGATGGCCATGCTGTCGAGCATCATGGCGGTGCGCAGTGTCGTCCGCTCCGATCCATCGTTGCTGTTGCGTTGAGGGCCGGCCGATGACTTCCACACGCGCCGTCGCCCCGACCCTGCGGGCCGATGCACTTGAAAAGGGCTTCATGTCCGGCGACGTGCAGGTGCCGGTGCTGCGCGGCCTGTCGCTGGACATCTATCCTGGCGAGCTGACCCTGGTATCGGGCCCGTCGGGTTGCGGGAAGAGCACGCTGTTGTCGCTGCTGTCCGGCCTGTCCGCGCCCGATGGTGGCCGCGTGCACGCACTTGGCCAGGATGTGGGGCACATGACCCGAAGCGAGGTGGAGCGCTTCCGCCTGCACCATGTCGGTTTCGTGTTCCAGGGCTTCAATCTGTTCCCGGCACTGACTGCGCTGGAGCAGGTGCAGCTGCCGCTGGGCTACCGCGGCATGCGCAATCGCGAAAGCGAACCGCTGGCGCGCAAGGCGCTGGAAGAAGTGGGCCTCAGCCACCGCAGTCACATGCGCCCGGCGCAGCTGTCCGGCGGCGAGAAGCAGCGTGTGGCCGTTGCCCGCGCCTTCGCCAAGTCGCCGACGCTGATCTTCGCAGACGAACCCACCAGCGCGCTGGACGCCGAGAACGGTCAGCGCGTGATCGACATCCTGCATCGCTACGCACGTGCGCATGGCGCCACCGTGCTGTGCGTGAGCCACGATCCGCGCCTGATCCGGCATGCGGATCGGGTGATCGCCATGGAAGACGGCATGGTCCGTGATGACCGCCGCCAGAACGAAACTGTAGAGTCCGCCCCATGACCAAGACGTCGCACCTGCTTCCCCTCAGCCTGGCCCTGTCCGCGGCACTGCTGCTCGGCGCCTGTTCCAGGGACGCGCCTGCGCCTGCGCAGTCGCCTTCGGGCAAGGCCGGTGCAACCGCCGTCGGCAAGGTCGCGGTGGCGCGCGGCATCATCGACGTCGAGGGTGGCCTGATCGCGCTGGCACCGCCGGTGGATGGTTCGATCACCGCCGCACCGGTGAAGGAAGGCGCCACGGTGAAGAAGGGGCAGCTACTGCTGTCGCTGGATGGTGCCTTGCTGCAGCAGGAGGTGGCGATGGCCAGCGCCGATCTCGCCCTGGCCAATGACCGCCTGAAGGGCAGCCAGGCGCAGCTGCGCGAACTGGAGCGCAACGTTACCCGCCTGTCCACGGGCGCCAGCGAGGGCGTGTCGTCCAACCAGCAGGCCGATGCGGCCAAGCAGCAGCTGGCTGGCGTACGCGCCGATGTTGACGTGGCCGGTGCGCAGGTCGACATGGCCCAGCACAAGCTGGAACACGCCAGGCTGAAACTGCAGCAGATGTCGCTGAGCGCGCCGGAAGCTGGCACCGTGGTCGGCCAGGTGCCGGGCCTTGGCGCATTCGTGCAGGCGGGCAAGCCGGCAATCTCCCTGCTGCCCGCGCGCCCGCTGCAGGTACGTGCCGAACTCAGCGCGGCCTACGCCGATGCCGTGCAGGTCGGCATGAAGGCTACCGTCGTTCCGGACAGCGATGGCGCCGAAAACACCAGCACGCTGCCGCCCGCACGCGTGGTACGCATCAGCCCGGTGTTCGCACAGGCACGCCTGCCTGAAGACGCTGGGCGTGGCGTGGCCAAGGTGGTGGAGTGCGTGCTGGAGTTCGATGGCGAGGCCAAGGCGCGCTTCGGCCAGCATGTGCGGGTGGAGTTCCGGAAGTAAGCCTAGTGCTGCGGCGGGGGCGCATCCGCGCGCCCTCGACGCCTGAGCACCCGCCATGCGCTCACCGCCGACACCAAGCACAGCGCCAGCAGTAGTCCCACGTCCAGCAGCAGCAACCACAGCAGGTGCATGCCGTGCACCGGTGGCTGGTGCATCGCCGACAGCATCCACGGCACCGACCATGCCAGCAGCAGGGCGAAGGCGATCAGCAGGCGCAGCCACAGTCGTTTCAGTCGCCACGGCCGCACGATCAAGGCGGCCACCACCAGTTCGACGGTGCCCAGCAACGCGAACACGATGACAGTGCTGGTCGGGTAGGGCGACTCGGCGCCTTCCAGGTGATGCAGCAGCCAGTAGTCTGGGGTGAAGCCGGCATTGACCAGTGCGGCGATCAGCGCCAGCCAGGTCAACGCAACCAGCAACCAGAATAGGCGGACGTAGCGTCTAGGCATCGGCGGTGTCCGTGGCGGCAGGCAGGCGCTTGCGTGATGCATACCACGCGGTTGTGGCGATCGCGGCCAGTGCCAGCAGGCCGGGCCCGAGGGTGAAGTACAGCAGGCGCAGCGGATGGTTGTGCATCAGTGTCCAACTCGCGAACGCCAGGGGAATCGCCAGCACCAGCAGCTTGGCAAACAGTGGCCGCAGCACCGCGATCAGCGGCTGGGCGCCAATGAACATCCAGAACAGATAGAACTGGGCGATGCCCAGGCCGATGTCACGATGTGAAGCAAAGCCGAAATGGTCGCGATACCAGTTCATTCCCATCGGCATCAGCGCCCAGTACAGCAGGGCCACCAGCAAATGCAGCAGCAGGGCGATCAACAGAGGCGTGCCGCGAAGGAACATGGGCGAACGGGGCCGGGCGGGGCAGCGTACCCCACTGCGGACGCCCGTGACCGCATGATGTGAAGACTGTTGACGGCGTGAAGGAATTTGGACACAATAGCGCTCCTTCGACGCAGGTCGAACGGAATCTGCGGGAATAGCTCAGTTGGTAGAGCGCAACCTTGCCAAGGTTGAGGTCGCGAGTTCGAGTCTCGTTTCCCGCTCCAGATTCTACAGGGCCCCCGCAGGGGCCTTGTTTTTCTCCCGCCACGGCAAGGTGGGGCACGTTGGGCCACAAGGCTTTGCGCGCAGTCAGAAAAGTGAAATCGCTGGTGTGTTTTCCGGATTTCCGGTAGCATGTCGGCTTACGCGGGAATAGCTCAGTTGGTAGAGCGCAACCTTGCCAAGGTTGAGGTCGCGAGTTCGAGTCTCGTTTCCCGCTCCATGTTCCGACAGGCCCCATCTTGGGGTTTTGTCTTGTCAGGGCCCAGTTCCTGGCGCGCAGTACGTTGGCCTCATGGCAGAGTGGCTATGCACCGGATTGCAAATCCGTTTACAGCGGTTCGATTCCGCTTGAGGCCTCCAATTGAAAAGCCCTGACTCCGGTCAGGGCTTTTTGTTTTTCTGCGATCTGGAATGGGTCGCTCGAGCGCTATGATCGGGTCTGGGCCTTAGCGGACTTCATGCGGATGACTCCCCGACACATCGTGGAAACCTGGATCGAGCGCTTCAACGCAGGCGATGCTGCTGGCTTGGCGGAGCTGTATCACCCCGACGCGATCAATCACCAGGTCACCCAGGACCCGATCAAGGGCCGCGATGCGATCCGTGCCACCTTCGAGCGTGAATTCGGCACTGCTGAAATGGTCTGCATTCCCGAAGTCATCCATGAGGCCGGCAATGTCGCCGCGCTAGAATGGCGCGACCCTCTTGGTCTGCGAGGATGCGGTTTCTTCACGGTTGACGAAGGATTGATCACGTTCCAGCGCGGCTACTGGGACAAACTCTCGTTCCTGAAGATGCACGGTCTTCCGATCGAGTGAGCCGCAAGGCCGGGCGTCATCTGTGCCGCCTTCATCGTGTTCTGAGCGGCTACAGCCTGGCCAGCGTCTGCACCGTGGCCTGCGTCAGCGGCTGGGGCAGAGCATCCATGGCAAACCAGCCCAGCCCGGTCTGCACGCCCGGCTCCTGGATGGAAGCCTCGGCACCCGCAAGTGCCCGTGCCTCGTAGATAGGCGCGACCCAGTGCTGCGCAAGCGCCGGCTCGAAATGATCGGCCACGCACAGCAGGCGCAGCAGCGTCACTTCCAACGCCGTCTCCTCGCGGACTTCGCGGACCACGGCAGCCTCCACCGTTTCCATCCAGTCGACTTTGCCGCCGGGCAGGCCCCAATGCCCGCGCTCCGGATCGCGTCCGCGCTGGATCAGCAGGATGCGGCCGTCGGCATCACGGACGACGGCGCCGCATCCAACGCGGGGAATCTGCAGTTCAGTCATGGCGGTGAATGAAGGAGGGACGGTTTTCATTCTTGCATGCACACCGCATCAGGCGAACCCGCGCTAGGCTGGGCACCTGCGCATCAGCAACCTCACAGGTGTGTCGCATGCTTATCCGGCAACTCAGCGCTGACGACGCCGATATTCTCTGGCAAGCACGGTTGCAGGCGCTTCGCGAGTCGCCCGCTGCGTTCCTGTCCACGCTGGCCGAGGCGCAGAATGAGACAGCAGACGTGATGCGCGCCCAGCTTGCTGATCCCGGCACGCGTTATTTCGGCGCTTTCATCGACGGCAAGCTTGCGGGCTTCCTGCGCTACGTACGCCCGATGCGGATGGCGCGACGGCATACGGCGGAAGTGCACAGTGTCCATGTGGGCACCGGCCACCGTGGCCAGGGTGTCGCCCGCCAGCTTCTTCTTGCTGCGTTTGCATCTGCGCGCGCCGAGGGCATTGAATCGCTCACCCTCACGGTGCTGGAGGACAATGCTGCTGCGCGCGGGCTGTATGAATCGCTGGGTTTCAGCGTACTCGGCAGGGAGCCGCGCGCAGTCAAGCGCGAGGGCATCTACACGGATATCGTCTCGTACTGGATCACATTGCACTGACAGTGAAACGTTAGCGCGGGCCCGGTCATATTTCCGTGGCACGATGGGCCTGGACCCACATTCATTCGACGAAGATAGGGCAATGCACGTTCAGGTATGCCGCTGGCAAAGCGTAGCGCCGCAACACCGTCAGCAGGCGGTGGATCTGCTCCGCCAGGCTTTCCCGGACATGCAGGGCGAGGGCTACGCCATCCCGGGGCCGGTCGCTCTGGTCCTGGGGATGGGAGGTGATCACGTTGTCGCACATCTCGCGCTGTACGAACGCAACGTACTGCTGGACGGCGAGCCGGAACGCATAGGCTTGATTGGCGGCGTGGTGGTGCGTGCCGACGTTCGCCGGCAGGGCGTTGCCTCGCGGTTGATCGAAGCGGCCCATGCAGAGCTGCGCCGGCACGGTATCGATTTCGCCGTGCTGTTCGCCCTGGATCATCGGCACTATGCCTCTGTGGGCTATGTGCCGATGCAGAACGAGACCTGCTTCATTGAAGACGGCCACGTACGCAGGTTCGTCTACCGCGGCGGCATGGTGGCCACGCTGGGAGCGCGCCGCTGGACCACGGCCTTGCTCGATCTGCAGGGCGAAACGGTCTGAACGGCGCCAGCGTGCAGTCGCCACCCAACCACCGTATCGTGGCGGTTGTCCAATGAACCAGGGAGCGGTGCAGGATGAAGGGGAAGGTAGTGATGGCGATGATGCTGCTGGGGTGTTTCCCGCTGGCATCGGCCCAGGTCTACAAGTGCAAGGGCGCTTCCGGTGAAACGGTATACAGCCAGAATCCCTGTGCTGCCGGCGCTGAACCCATGAAGCTGCGTTCCAGCCGTTCCTCCACGGAAACGGCGGGGGAGGCATCGAACCGCGCGGCGGTGTACCAGAACACCGAACTGGCCGACGCCGGTATCGCCGAGCGCAACTGCGTGCAGGGCGAGCGCTCGCGCATCTACGGTCCGCTGGAGTCGCGCAGCCAGCAGATCGGTCGGCAGATCGCCGAGTTGAACCGGCAGATAGCCGCGTCGAGCAACAACCTGGCCGGCGCAACCCGTGACTCGGGCATCCGTACGCAGATTGCCAGCCTGCAGCAATCGTTGAGTGCCGAGCGGATGGCGGCGGATACACAGATGGCGAGTGCGCGCGAACAGTGCGCCTCGACCCGGCGTGAACGCGAGCGCTCGGTGCGCGACAAGTTCAGCAACGTACCCGCGGGTACGCCATGAGTCGTTCCCGCTAGGCGGGAAGGCGCATGGGTGTCTCCGCACGGAAGTTGCGCCCAACCGGCGCGCTCACGCCCAGGTAGTGCCGGAACAGGTAGATCAGCGGTTTCCAGCGCGTCGCATCGATGTGCTGGGTGCCGTGCACGGTGATGTCTTCGTGCGCATGCACGCAGCGGATGCGGCCTTCGACGATCACGAAGCCCTGGCCATCATCCTCGCCGGGTGGATGCATCGCCATGACGGTGGCCTCCACCTGCAGCGGGCACTCGGCAATGGCCATCGGAGCAACATGCGTCGACACGGCGGCAGTGAATCCGCCCAGTGCGAACTTGTCGCGCACGTGCACGTAGCCCATCGCCTGCTTGGCGGTCGGCACCGGGTTACAGCCGGTTGCCCGCGCGATCGCCTCGACCTGTGCGGCCTGCGCGGATGAGGGGAAGTTCAGCACGCACTCGTTGCGCAGTTGCAGGTTGCGATAGCCCTGGCCCTGCGTACCGAGACCCAGCACTACCCGGTTGCCCAGCGCCCAGAACGAAGAAAGCGGGCTGATGTTGCTGCTGCCATCGTCATTCAACGTGGTCATCAGCAGCACGGGCGTGCCTGGGTACAGGACCGAAGGGGTGATGCGGCGGCGATGGATCGAAGCGGTCTTCACGGCAGGTCTCGCGGTTGCGGGCGAGCACTGTGCCGCGCAGTCGGCTGCTGACGCTTCGGCCTGCATCGAACTGTTGGCAGATGACGGCATGCCACAATGGGGCATGGTCCACACCTCCGGTTCCCTTGTCAGTGTCGGTGCACTGGTCGGGGACCAGGCGCGTGCCGCCATGCTGCTGCAGTTGATGGATGGACGGGCTTACACCGCGATGGAGCTGGCGCGCGTGGCCGGGGTAACGCCGCAGACGGCGAGCACGCACCTGCGCAGGCTGGTCGAGGGTGACCTGCTGGTGGCGGTGGCGCAGGGGCGTCATCGCTACCACCGGCTGGCATCAAGCGAGGTGGCAGAGATGCTCGAAGGCATCCTGCGCGTGGCCGACCGTACCCCTTCCTGTACCGCTGCGGCCGCGCGCAGCATGCCTGCACTGCGCGAGGCGCGTTCCTGCTATCGGCACCTGGCCGGCGTGCACGCGGTCGCCATCACCGATCGCCTGCTGCAGGCGGGGCATGTACTGCCATGCGAAGGGCATTGGCAGATCAGCGCTGGAGGCGCCGCATTCCTTGCCGGACTGGGCCTGCCGTTGCGCGAGCTCCTGCAGCAGCCGGTGGCGGCCAAGCCGGCGCGCTACTGCCGTGGCTGCCTGGACTGCACCGAACGGCGGCCACACCTGGCAGGGCTGGTCGGTGAGGCGATGCTGGACAGTTTCGTGAACAACGATTGGCTGCGGCGCGTCGAGGGCCGGCGCGAACTGCGGCTGACGCCACCCGGGCGCGAGGCGTTGTGGCGGCTCTTCAACCTGGCGACCTGAGCGGCGCGGCCAGTCTCAGCCACCCGCGACATGGCAAGGCGTTATGGTCGAGTTCCACGTCTCAGGGAGCTGCAATGGCGAGCAAGGACATCACGGGTCGCTTCGGGCACGGAGCGAATCGGAAATGAGCAAAATCATGGCAGATGTGCGTTGGCTGACCTTTCGGTTGAAGAACGGGCAATCCATCGGGCCGGAGCGGCTGAAGGACGGATGGGTGATAGCCTCGGAAACCGCCCGCTGCGAGGTCCGCCGCGAGCATATCGAGGGATCGGGCCTGGTGTACGCCCTGTATGCGCCGGCCAACCTGGCCTCACCGCGGCGCGCGGAAATGCGCATGCGCGAATTCCTGATGAGCTCGGGCTACACCTTCACGATGGGCACGCTGGGCGGCTGATCCCCGCCTGCTGCGGCTACGGGCGCACGGCCAAGACCTGGCCGAGCGCGCCGATCTGACCGCGCGCATCGAACGGCACTGTGCTGGTCGGCCGACACCGGGGTGGCCAAACGGCACCGACATGTCGAAGCCCAGCCACTCGCCTTCGGGCATGCCGAACAGGTGCGCGGTCGGATCGAGGGGAGGCGACACATGCTGCGCGGGTCCCTGCACCGTAAGCGTTGCCAGCCTGGCGGACACGTTTCGCTACGCGATGGACTCAGCGTTGCACTGTCTTCAAGGCATCGACAACCTGTGCTTCAGAGAAGCCACAATGTCCTTCGCCCACCGATGGCAGTACCCGTGGCGCTGGCCGCGCACCGGCGTGTGCGGCCAACTGCGGATACACCGTCTGCATGTGCGGCACGATGGTGGGGTCGTTGTGGTTGAACTGGATCACCAGCGGGCGCTGCAGTGCGCCGGTCAGCGCCAGCGTCGCGCGCACCCTGGCCTGCGCGGCAGGTACAGCATCGATGCGCCGCACCCCGGCGTTGAATGCGGCGTCATCGCCGAAGCCGCTGTAGACCGTGCCCCTGTTGCCGACCGGCATGCCACCGCTGCGTGTGGCCAGCTCGTGCAGCACCAGGGCGTGCAGGCTGATCGTGCCGGCCACTTCATCGGGGGAAACCTGCAGCTGCTGCGCCAGCAACGCGGCATGCGCCGGGTCGCGTTGCAGCGTGGTGGCGATGCCCTGGTAAAGCTCGCTCTGGGGCAGCATGGCTGCTTCGCGCGACGCCAACTCGGTGGCCGGCAACCCCTCAGCCTTGGGGAAGAAATAATCGAACGCGACCAGTGTGGTCAGCAGGTCGGCCGCGATCTGTTCGCCACTGAGATTGGCGCCGCACAGCGACACACCACCGGCATAGTGCTGCGGGAAACGCTCGAGGCTGCCAATGGTTACGGCACCACCCATCGAGAAGCCCAGCATCCAGGTGTGTCGCACGCGCTTGAGTTCACCCAGGGCATGCTGTCGCAGGTGTTCCATGTCGGTGATCGCCTCGGCCACCGCCCAGCCTTGGCTGGAATACGCGCTCTGCGCGACGGCGTAGCCCGCGCCCAGCAGTGCTGCGGTGCTGTCACCGGCGGCCATTGGCGTGGTGCGTGGCACGCCCACGGGCTCATAGCCATGGGCCAGCATCACCAGGTCGCCGTTCCAGTCTGCCGGTACATCCAGCCGCCAGGGGGCGCCCTGCAGCTCGCCGCTGAGCGTGCGTGGTGCCGTGGTTGGTGCTGCCAGCGATGCCGTCGAAGCATGCAGCAGGCCAAGGGCGAGGGCACATCGAAGCAAGGGGCGCATCGTGGTCATTCCATGCGGGAATGGCGCCGAGCATAGATGCCAGCGGAATGTTGCGCGCGCTGCACTGCCGCAGGGGATTGCGGGCCGTACAGGCGGCGCTCTACGCTGGTGGCATGGCTCCGCACGTCACCGCGTCGATTATCCGCATTCCCCAAGGGAAGGCGGGGTAGCGCGCGGTCGTCACGGCCCTGCAACCCGCCCGGGAAGGCGGATTGCATGCAGCGCTCTCCCGGGAACTGGAATCCACCGAGGAGATCGCAGATGCAACACCCTCCATCCGCCGATGGCGGCGCAACCCTGCACCTGCTGTGCGGCAAGATCGGCGCAGGAAAATCGACGTTGTCGCAACAGCTGGCGGCCAATCCTCGCCACGTATTGATCAGCGAAGATGCCTGGTTGGCCACGCTGCACCCGGGTGAAATCCACTCCGTCGCCGATTATCTGCAGCGCGCAGCCACGCTGCGCAGCGTGCTGACCGATCATCTGCGTACGCTGCTGCGGGCCGGCGTCTCGGTGGTGCTCGATTTCCCCTTCAACACGCCCGCAACCCGCGGGTGGGCACGTGAGGTGTTCTCGCCAGTGGGCGCCGCGCATCAACTGCACTTCCTCGATATCGCCGACGAGGTCTGCAAGGCGCGGCTGCGTGCACGCAATGCATGCGGCGAGCATCCCTTCCAGGCCAGCGATGAGGAATTCGAGCAGATCACCCGCCACTTCGTTGCACCGGCCGCAGAAGAGGGTTTCATGGTGATGCGCTACACCGAGGCAGGCCCGGCATAGCGCGGTCGGCTCAGTCGCCGAATGCCGGCTTGCCTTCGGTGGCGGTGCGCACGAGCGTCCTGCGGAAGGTCTCGACCAGGGGGCGCAGGTTGATGCGGTGCCAGGCCGCCCACAGCGGTGTGCGGTAGCTGAACCACGGCAGCTCGCGCAGCACCACGCCGTCCGGCGCCTGGTGATCCAGGCTCTGCTGGACGGTGGTCAGGCCCAGGCCGGCGGCAACCAGGCCAAGCGCGGCCAGTGGCTCGGTCGCTTCCATGGCGATGGTCGGGGTGAATCCGGCTTTCGCACACGCGGCGATGAAGGTGTCGTGGCGCAGTGCGTTTTCCCTGTGCATCACGCCGATCCACTGCTGGCTGGCCAGATCCGCGGGCGTGATGAGTTCTGCGCTGGCCAGTGCGTGCGCTGCTGGCACGGCCAGCAGCATCGGGTCGTTCAGCACCTGCGTGGCCTCCAGGTCCGGATCGTCGAACGCCGGTGGTTCGCAGACCAGGGCGATGTCCAGGCTGCGTTGTCGCAGGCCTTCCAGCTGCACGTCCGACTGCTGGTTGTAGAGCGCGATATGCACTGCCGGGCGATCGCCGCGCAGTTCGCGCAGGGCGGTGGGCAATACGCCGGAGTGCATCGCGTACTCCAGATAGCCGATGCACAGGCCGCCTTCGTCGCCGCGGCCGAGCCGGCGTGCCAGCGATTCCAGCCGGTTGGCATGGGTCAGCAGGGCCCGCGCCTCGGCCAGGAAGGTACGGCCATCGGCGGTCAGCCGGATGCGCTGCTGCGAGCGTTCGAACAGCTGCAGTTCCAGCCGTTCCTCCAGCTGGGCGATCTGCCGGCTGAGCGGGGATTGGGAGATGTGAAGGCGCTCGGCAGCGCGGCCGACGTGTTCATCTTCGGCGACGGCCACGAAGTAGCGCAGTTGGCGGAGGTCGAGCATAAGACCCTGCGGGACTCAAGATAATTAAATTATGTCTTGGACAGTCTTATCGGGCAAGCCTAGCCTGTGCCTCAACTTCAACAACCTCCCCAAGGGGGAATCCATGAGCATCAACACGCTGCTGGCTGGCAAGACCCTCGGCTTCGGTACCGCGCCGCTGGGCAACATGTTCCGTGACATCCCGGAAGCCGAGGCCCAGGCCACGGTGGACGCGGCCTGGGAACAGGGCACCCGCTACTTCGATACCGCCCCGTTCTATGGCGCAGGCCTGGCCGAGATCCGCCTTGGCGACGCGCTGGCCAAGCGCAACCGCGATGACTTCGTGCTCAGCACCAAGGTCGGCCGCCTGATCCTGGACGAAGTGGAAGACACCAGCGCCCGCGACCTTGGCGAGAAGGGCGGCCTGTTCGTCGCCGGCCGCCCCAACAAGCTGGTCAACGACTACTCGGCCGATGCCACCCTGCGTTCGATCGACGACAGCCTCAAGCGCCTGAAGACCGATCGCCTGGATATCGTCTGGGTGCACGACATCGCACAGGACTTCTACGGCGATGAGTGGCTGTCGTACTTCGAGACCGCACGCCGCGGCGCCTTCAAGGTGCTGACCCGCCTGCGCGAGGAGGGCGTGATCAAGGCCTGGGGCCTGGGCGTCAACCGTATCGAGCCGATCGAGCTGACCCTGGACTTGGACGAAGCCCGTCCGGATGGCTTCCTGCTGGCAGGCCGCTACTCGCTGCTCGACCACGAGCGTGCGCTGCAGCGGGTGATGCCCAAGGCGGCCGAGCGCAACACCGGCATCGTGGTCGGCGGTCCGTACAGCTCCGGCGTGCTGGCCGGTGGCAGCCACTTCGAGTACCAGAAGGCGTCGCCGGAGATCCTGGCCAAGGTCGAGCGCATCAAGGCCATCGCGGCCGAGTACGGCATCAGCATCAAGGCGGCCGCGTTGCAGTTCTCGCTGGCCAACCCGGCAGTGGCTGCGGTGATTCCGGGCGCCAGCCGTCCCGAGCGCATTGCCGAAGACTACGCCGCACTGAAGGAAATCATCCCGGCCGGGTTCTGGCAGGCGCTGCGCGCTCAGGGCCTGGTCGCGGCCAACGCCCCGCTGCCGATCGACAACATCTGAGTCCCGAAGGAGACATTCCCATGGCAACTGCTTCTGTATCCATCACCGTGCCGACCCCGGCCGACCAGGTCTGGAACCTCATCGGCGGCTTCGATTCATTGCCCGACTGGCTTCCGTACATTCCCCAGAGCACGCTCAGCGAAGGCGGTCGCGTGCGCCATCTGGCAAATCCCGATGGCGATGCCATCGTCGAGCGCCTGGAAGCCTTCGACCAGGCCGATCGCAGCTACACCTACTCGATCCTGCAGGCCCCGTTCCCGATCAGCGGCTATCGATCCACCCTGCGTGTGGTCGAGCAGGGCGACGGTTCGCGGATCGACTGGTCCGGTGAGTTCACTCCGGTAGGCGTCAGCAACGAAGAAGCGTCCGCGCTGTTCGAGGGCATCTATCGCGATGGCCTGAAGGCCCTGGAAACCACGCTGGCCGGGTGAATGCCCGTGTGGCGTTGACCGCATGCAGGCGCCCCGGCGGGTCCGGGGCGTCTGCGTGTCAGGGGGCGGGCGTCGGTGCACCGCAGGCGACGCGATGCATGGGAAAGTCCATTGCCTGCTTCGGATTGTCCTGCGCGATCTCGATGCGCGCATGTGCGCGCTGGTTGTCGAGCCGCCGGTAGTGGATACGCTGTGGGAAGTCGTTGGCAGGATTCTCGAAGACCGCCTCGTTGGCATCGACCCGGGTGGCGTTGAAGTCCGTGGCGTTCTGGCCAGAGGGCAGGGCAGTCAGCACCAGGCGCCCATCATCGTGCTGGCGCAGTTGCATGAACTCGAAGCCGACGGTTCGCCCTTCACGCAGGCTGCGGCTGCTGCCGAACAGGGTGTTTCCAGCCAGGCTGGTCCATTGCTCGCCGGCACCGGGTGGCTGCCCATCAAGCTGCCAGCAACCGGCCAGCCAGGCCAGGTGTTCGATCTTCGAGGGTGAGGCGGATAGCGCGTGCGGGGCCGCGAGCAGCAGCGGCAACAGGGCCAGGGCGATGCGGAGTGACATCGGTGCCTCCATGCGCGGGAATGTGCGGCCTGTATAGCGCCCGCCAGATCACGCGGCCAGTGCCGTCCTTTCCAGTGCTGATTCCGATACGATCTGTCACATTGAGCTTATCTCGCTTGACCCGGAGTCCCGTCATGGTCGACCGTCTCGCCATTCTGCTTGAACGCTTCGCGGTCACCGCCTCGGTGTTCCATGCCGGTGCGCTGTGCGGCATCAACACGCTGGAGGGTGAGGATGAAGCCGGGCAGCTGCACCTGGTGCGACGTGGCCCGCTGCAGGTCAGTCATGCCCAGCAGACCGTGCAGGTGGATGTGCCCAGCCTGCTGCTGTATCCGCGGCCGATGCCGCACCGCTTCAGTACCGACCCACAGCAGGGCGCCGACATGGCCTGCGCGAACCTGCATTTCGAAGGCGGCCGGCTCAATCCGATCAGCGCCGCGTTGCCGGATTTCATCTGCCTGCCGCTGGCTGGGCTGTATGGCGGCAACTCAGCGCTGGAGTTGTTGTTCGAAGAAGCGTTCGAGCAGCGTTGCGGGCGCGCGGCGATGGTCAACCGCCTGTTCGAGGTGGTGATGATCCAGGTGCTGCGCCAGCTGATGGAAGGTGGCGAAATGCGCGGCGGTCTGTTCGCTGGGCTTGGCCACCCGCGATTGCGGTTGGCGCTGGTGGCGATGCACGAAGCCCCGGCGCAGGGGTGGACGCTGGAAGATCTGGCCGAGGTGGCTGGCATGTCACGCAGCGTGTTCGCCGCCAGCTTCCGCGAGGCGATGGGGACCACCCCGGGCCAGTACCTGCAAGGCTGGCGGGTCGGGCTGGCACAGCAGGCGCTGCGCCAGGGCCGGCCGCTGAAGCGGATTGCCGACGAGGTGGGCTACGGCAGCGAGGCGGCACTCTCGCGCGCGTTCAAGGCGCACACGGGGCAGTCACCACGCGAATGGCGCGGACAGGCGCGTGCTGGCGCGGCCTGAGCCTCAGCCCAGCACCAGCCGGGCCAGCTTCATGCCACCGAACAGGCCGGCCAGGCCCAGCGCCACCGAGCCACCGGCATACAGCGCGGCCAGTCCGTGCTGCCCGCGCTGCAGCAGCAGGCCGATCTCCAGCGCATAGGTAGAGAACGTGGTGTAGCCGCCAAGGATACCGGTGGCGAGCAACAGGCGAAGCTGCGGCGAGCCACCATTGCGCATCGCGAAGACCTCGACCACCACGCCCATCAGCAGGGCGCCGCTGATGTTGATCAGGAAGGTCGACCACGGCCAGGGGCTGCCGACGGCCACTCGGGCGCCGATCAGGTTGCAGGCGTGGCGCAGGCAGGCACCGATGCCGCCGCCGACGAAGACCAGGAAATAGTTGTTCAATGCTTGCATGGCGTGCCTCGAATGCGGGTTCGCAGGGTCAGTGGCGAACGCCGAGGGCAGGCACGACCTGCCGTCGACGAACACCGGGTTCGTCCTGGCAGGAGCCATCAGCCTTCTCAGGCGGTTATCGGGGGAGCCCCATCCCCATCGCGGTCCATGCTACCAGCGGCGGTGCATTCACGTCATCGAGGTCGTCAGCACGCGGGCCACCTTGCTGCGGCTGAAGCCATCCATCAGCAGTTCGAACGCGAGCAGGTCCAGCGCCGCGTGGCGGCGGTGGTCGATTTCCAGGCCATTCTCGGCCACCAGGTGACTGACCAGCTCGTAGGCGTCCTGCCAGACGTCAAGGTGGGCCTGGCTGGGAATGTAGGCGTTACCCGGCTCCCCGACGCCGCGCCCGTTCACTCCATACAGCAGCTCGCGTGCGTCCAGCTTGGCCGCATCGGCGATGCGGAACAGCTGCTCGGCTTTCACATGGGACGCACTGACATGGTCGTTGAGCCAGTTGCTGATGGTTGCCGTGGTGGATTTGGCGGCGCGGGCCAGATCGGCCGGGCGGGGGTGCCCGGCTTTCTTCATGGCGGCGGCGAGTCGTTGGCCGAGAGTATTCATCTATGCAAGCCAGCTTAACGCGTGGAATGCGAAGAATCCTTGCCACAAGAATAAGTCTGGTTAACAAAAGGGCAGACCATGACCGAATTCTGGAACAAGCGGCAGGTGCGCACGCGGCTGGGGTTCCAGACCGATGCGGAGCTGGCGCGCTTCTTCGGCATCAGCCGTTCCGCGGTATCGCAATGGCCGAAAGACTTCCCGATCCCCGCTCTGCGGCAGTACATCCTGCATCAGCGCTACCCGAACCTGTTCCCCGCAACGGGCGCCGCCGAAGTCGAATCCGCCTGAATTACGCCGCCTTTTGTCGCATTTAGCGTGCTAAGCGCATTCTGTTAAGTGCACTTAGCAAAATAGGAAAAACTGATCGTTCTGGCAGTACCTATTGTCGAGGCCTACCAGCTGCCGCACAGGTGGCTGGGTCGCGTTGTCGGCTTCACCCCATCCGGGAGGGGCGGGGTCCCGTATGTGGTTCCGTGAACGATTAATAATTTCAATCGCGAAAGTCGCTGCATGTAATTGACCTGTCGTGAAATCTGTGACTAATTTGGATCAACCGGGCGTGAAGCCTGGGAGTCTTTCAGTAGCACGCAAGTGAGTCGGTAGACCGTCAACGATGCAGAACAAGTCCAACGGAGGTCGTATGGAATACGGCATGCATGGCTTGGCTGAACGGGTACGCCGCGAACTGGAAGCCAGCTATCACAAACACGGATGCGGTCCGGCGTTCTGGGATACCTACCAGCAGGTGCTGGACCGGCTCGTCCCGCAGGGGACCGAGCGTACCGAGTTCACCAACGAAATGGCGCTGATCATCGAGCAGCTGGGCATTGTCCGACGCGCGCAGCTGGTACCACCGCACGCCGACGGGCCGCGTTGATTCAGAGCAGGCGCCAGGCGCCGCAGGCAAGCAGCGCCAGCAGCAAAGACAGCAGGGCCAGGGTCCGGGGTCGCCACCAGCGCTTCGGTTGCCCGGCCATCGCCTGCGGACTGCAGTAGCGCACCAGCCCCGGACCGAACCCGGCCCGGTGCTGTTGCTGTGCGCAGGCTTCCAGACAGGCGCCGCAGGCCAGGCAGTCGGCCTGCGGCCCCTGGCGGATGTCCAGCTGCATCGGGCAGGCGCTGATGCAGGCCGCGCAATCGGTGCAATCGCCAAGACGGTCGGCGCTGAAGGTCGGCATCGGTCCGGCCAGCAGCGGATGCGCGGCGCGGAACACGTAGTCCTGTGCAGTGGTCGGGTCGAGCAGGCCGCGGCCACGGCCCAGCACGCCGCCCAGGCCGGATGGGCGAGGTCCGCGTGGCTCGCCGCGGCGGGCGTCGTACAGCATGCGCGGCGTATGTGGATCGGTCAGCAGCGGCTGCATGCGTGCGAATGGGCACAGCGAACGGCAGACCTGCTCGCGCAGGAAGCCGGCGTTAGCCCAGGTGGCGGCGGCATAGAACAGCACCCAGAACGTTTCCCAGCCGCTCCAGCCGGCACGCGGCGCTGCGATCACCAGCTCGGCGATCGGGCTGAACAGGCCCACGAAGGTGATGCCGGTCCACAGCGAGAGCAGCCCCCAGGCCAGCTGTGTGGCCGCGCGCGCAACGCGTGCCGGAAGCGTGCGGGCCATGCCGTCGGCGATCCAGTCGAAGGCACGGCGCCACAGTGTCTGCGGGCAGGCGTGGCCGCACCAGATGCGCCCGGTGAGGTGGGTGAGCAGTGCCAGCCCCACCGCGAGCACCGCCAGCAGGCCGACCAGCACCCCGACGTCTCCCGGCCACAGCGTCCAGCCGAACAGATCGAAGCGGCGGGCGTTGATGTCCAGCAGCAAGGCCTGGCGGCCGTCCCAGCGCAGCCATGGCAATGCGTAGAACAGCACCAGCAAGGCGGCGCTGAGCGTGCCGCGCCAGTGCCGTGGTCTCGGTGTGCAGGTCGTACTCATCCCAGCGGCAACTCGTCGTCGTCGCCGCTGGGCATCGGTCGCTGCAGGTACCAGGTGATCGCGCTGGACAGCGCCGTCACCGTCCAGAACATGAAGAAGCCGGCCGTGTAGCCCATTTCACGGCTGATCTGGGTGCCCGGGAAACTGATGGCCTGCAACCGCAGCGGGTCGACGAAGGCGAAGAACACCACGCTGGCCAGGCCGGCAGCGATGAAGCTGGGCCAGAGGATCGCGCCCCATTGCTGGATCAACTGCTGGCGACGGTTGGGAGAGGGTCTGTTCATGCTGTCCCGGATCGAAAAGTGGGCGGCGCGTATACTCGCCTGGGTTGGCGCGGCATCCGCAGGGCATGCTTCCTGCAAGCGTGCCAGCCTAGGTGCAGCGGACTGCGCCGACATTGATCTGGATCAACGGCGGTGCCGGCCGGCTGCGGCACACTGCCGGCACGCTTTGGGTACCCCGATGAACGCAACGCCGCCTGTCCTTCCTGTCGCCTCGCCCGAGCTGTGCACCGAGCAGGAAGTGACCCGCCTGGTCCACGACTTCTACGCCCGCGTGCGCGGGGAGGAGCGATTGGGGCCGGTGTTCGAGGCCCACGTCCACGACTGGCCGGAGCATCTGGCCCAGCTGGTCGACTTCTGGTCGGCGATGCTGCGCGGCACCCGGCGCTTCAAGGGTTCGCCGATGTCCAAGCACATGGCCATCGAGCTGGACAAGGATCTGTTCGACCGCTGGCTGGTGCTGTTCCGGATCACCACCGCCGAATGCGACAACCCGCCGATGGAGGAGCTGGCCAACGACGTGGCTGCGCGCATCGGTGACACCTTCTGGAAGCGCTACCAGATGCTGCGATGGCCGCAGGTCGGCCTGCCGGTGCTGGCGATGCCCGCCAAGGATTGATCTGGGTCAAGGCGGCGCAGGCCGCCCGGCGCGATGCTGGCGCCATGGACACGTTCTCTCCCGCCGCTGGTGGCCTGGCCTGGACCTTCGACCCCGACCTTCTGCGCCGGCACGACCGGCCGGGCCCGCGCTACACCTCGTACCCGACCGCGCCGCATTTCCATGATGGGTTCGACGCGCCGGCGCTGCGCCAGGCGATCGCCGACAGCAACCAGCTGGCCCGCGCGCTGTCGCTGTACGTGCATGTGCCGTTCTGTTCCAGCCCGTGCTTCTACTGCGGCTGCAACCGGGTGATCACCCGCGATCGCGGCCGTGGCCACAGCTATGTGTCGCGCGTGCTGGCCGAGGCCGATCTGCTGGCACCACAGTTCGAGGACGGGCGCGAGGTCATCCAGCTGCATCTGGGCGGTGGTACGCCGAACTTCCTCGATGCCGAGGCGATGACCACACTGGTGGAAGGTTTGCGCAGGCGCTTCGATTTCAGCGATTCACCGCAGCGCGATTTCTCGATCGAACTCGATCCACGCTTCATCGACACCCGTGACGTCGCCATGCTGGCGCGCCTGGGCTTCAACCGGGCCAGCCTGGGCGTGCAGGATTTCGACCCGCAGGTGCAGGAATCGATCAACCGCATACAGGGCGTGCAGCAGACACTGGACATCCTGCGCGCCTGCCGCGACAGCGGCATGCGTTCGGTCAACGTCGACCTGATCTACGGCCTGCCCGGGCAGAGCCTGGAAGGATTCGGCCGCACCCTCGAACGGGTGCTGGCGCTGCGCCCGGACCGCCTGGCGGTGTATGGCTATGCGCACCTGCCGCATCTTTTTCGGGCGCAGAAGCAGATCGACGAAAGCCGGTTGCCGTCGCCGGAAGACAAGCTGGCGCTGCTGGGCCTGGCGGTGGAGAAGCTCTCTGCGGCTGGCTACCAGTACATCGGCATGGATCATTTCGCATTGCCGGAAGAGGATCTGTCACGCGCGCAGCGTGCCGGCCAGCTGCATCGCAACTTCATGGGTTACACCACCCACGCCGATACCGATCTGCTCGGCCTGGGCGTAAGTGCGATCAGCCATATCGGCGCCACCTACAGCCAGAATCCACGTGACCTGGCGTCCTGGGAGGACGCGGTGGACCAGGGGCAGTTGCCGGTCTGGCGCGGTGTCGCGCTGAGTGCCGACGACCAGCTGCGCGCGGAGCTGATCCAGCAGCTGATGTGCCAGGGCGAGGTGGATGGTGCGGTGCTGGGGCAGCGCCACGGCGTGGATTTCCAGCAGTACTTCGCCGAGGACCTGCGTTCGGTACAGCGGCTGCAGGAAGATGGCCTGGCCGAATACCGCGATGGCGTGGTGCGTGCGAGCGAGCCCGGGCGACCGTTGCTGCGGTTGCTGGCAATGTGCTTCGACCCGTATCTGCGTGCCGCACATGAGCAGCCACGTTACTCGCGGGCGATCTGAAAGCGGGATGTGCTGCGTGCGTGTGGTGCCCGGAGCCGGAATCGAACCGGCATGGGGTTGCCCCCGGCGGATTTTAAGTCCGATGCGTCTACCAGTTTCGCCATCCGGGCCTGCAGCGCGGCGCCGATTGTAGCCTACCCGTGTCGCTGCAGCCGGATTGCGCGGGAGCGACGTGCTTAACTGTTATCCCTGTTCATGTCATAGTCCCAGCCACCGTTCCCAGGGGGGGAGCCACCCGATGTCGCTGCACGCGATTGCCTATGCCAGTGAGGCCCGCGCCGATCTGCGGACAACCGATCTTGATCGCCTGCTGGCCGACGCCACGGCATTCAATCGTGTAGCCGGTGTCACCGGTGTCCTGATGTTCGACGGCAGCCGCTTCCTGCAGTATCTGGAAGGCCCCGAAGATGGCATCGATTCGGTGTTCCAGCGCATCTTCAATGCACGCAGCCACGCGCAGATGAGGCTGTTGTGCCGCGCGCCGGTGGTGCAGCGTGCGTTCCCGCGCTGGTCGATGGGGACGCGGCGGATCGATGCGGACCTGCTGACCCAGATCGTTGACGCGGCGTGGCCGGGTTTCCTGCTTGGCAGCGGTGGTTTCGAGCGCCTGCTGCAGGCCTGGACCGGTGCCGACGGCGAGCTGGAACCCGCCGCGGTCGCGCTGGGTTCCTGAGCCCGCCTTGGCGGCGGGGTATCGGGGCCGGTAGGCTGTAGCCTTTCTGGTGCGGGTTTCCCGGAGTGGTACAGCGAATGAGTGGGTTGGCCCAAGCCATGGCGGCACGCATCCGGTTTCACCCGGCGCACGGGATATGCCGATGAGCGTGCCCGTTGCGGCGGCGGTGACGCCGCGTTTCGCCGTGATCGGCCTGGGTTACGTCGGCCTGCCATTGGCGGTGGCGTTTGGCCGGCACTGGCCGACACTGGGCTTTGACATCGATGCCGGCCGCATCGCGGAGCTGCGCGGTGGCCGCGATCACACGCTGGAGATGGAGGCCGACGAGCTGGCCGAAGCCACGCATCTGCAGTACGGCAGCGATCCTTCGCTGCTCGATGCCTGCAACGTCTATATCGTCACCGTGCCGACCCCGATCGATGCATACGAGCAGCCCGACCTGGAGCCCCTGCGTTCGGCGACACGGCTGATTGCCAGTCATCTTCGCGCCGGCGATCTGGTGATCTACGAGTCCACGGTGTACCCCGGCACCACCGAGGAAGTGTGCGTGCCGCTGCTGGAACAGGGTTCGGGCCTGGGCTTCAACGAAGACTTCTATTGCGGCTACAGCCCGGAACGGGTCAGTCCCGGTGACCGCCAGCGGCGCCTGGCCGACATCCGCAAGATCACGTCTGGTTCGACCCCGGAAGTCGCTGCGGTGATCGATGGTCTCTACCAGCGCATCATCGACGCCGGTACGTTCCCGGCGCCGTCGATGCGCGTGGCCGAAGCAGCCAAGGTGGTCGAGAACATCCAGCGCGACGTCAACATCGCGCTGGTCAACGAGCTGGCGCTGATCTTCGACCGGCTCGGCATTGATACCCAGGACGTACTGGACGCCGCCGGCAGCAAGTGGAATTTCCTGCCGTTCCGGCCAGGCCTGGTTGGCGGTCACTGCATCGGCGTCGATCCGTACTATCTGCTGCACAAGTCCGAAAGCGTGGGCTACCACCCGGACCTGATCCACACCGCGCGGCAGGTCAACAACCGCGTCGGCGAGCACGTGGCGGCGCGCGTGCTGGCGATGCTGGCCGAGCGTGGCCGTGCACCGGCGGAGGCACGCATCCTGGTGCTGGGCGTGACCTTCAAGGAGGATTGCCCCGACCTGCGCAACAGCCGCGCGCTGGAACTGGCCCAGCGCCTGCGCGATGCGGGGGCGCAGGTGGAGGTGAGCGACCCGTGGGTCGGCCCGGCGGCATTGACCGGCGAGGGCCTGGATTGGCTGGCCGAACCCGGGGCAGGGCGCTATGACGCGGTGGTGCTGGCGGTGGCCCACGCCCGTTTCAAGGCAATGGATGAAGACGCAATCCGGGCGCTGCTGGCGCCAGGCGGCCTGGTCTACGACGTCAAATCGGCCTGGCCGCGCAACGTGGTTGACGATCGTTTGTAAGCCTTGGCAGCGAGCGGCGCGGTAGACTCGGGAACAGTTGCAACCGAGGAAAGCCATGCACCGGTACATCGTCTACCTGCTCGCCATCCTGATGTTCCCGATATGCCTGTGGCTGGCCACGATCTGGCCGGCCTGGTACTGGGGCGTCGGCCTGACTGCCGCGATGGTGGCATTGGGGACCTGGGACCTGCTGCAGAAACGCAGCACGCTGCGCCGCAACTATCCGGTGATGGCGCACTTCCGCTACGGGCTGGAATCGATCGGCCCGGAGATCCGCCAGTACTTCGTGCAGAGTGACCTGGAGGATGTGCCGTTCTCGCGCCAGCAACGTGCACTGATCTACCAGCGCGCCAAGAACGAGATGGACACGGTGCCGTTCGGTACCCTGCGCAGCACCTATGCGGTGGACTACGAGTGGATCAACCATTCGCTGGCGCCAACCGCCATCGCCAAGCATGACTTCCGCGTGTTGATCGGCCCGAACTGTGCCAAGCCCTATTCGGCCAGCGTGTTCAACATCTCGGCGATGAGCTTCGGTTCACTGTCGGCCAATGCCATCCGCGCACTGAACGAAGGCGCGCGGCGTGGTGGTTTCTACCACGACACCGGCGAAGGCTCGATCTCGCCCTATCACCGTGAGATGGGCGGCGATCTGGTCTGGGAGATCGGCTCGGGCTACTTCGGTTG
Organism: Stenotrophomonas sp. YJH_SMC_6; assembly: GCF_059371335.1. Classification (NCBI taxonomy): domain Bacteria; kingdom Pseudomonadati; phylum Pseudomonadota; class Gammaproteobacteria; order Lysobacterales; family Lysobacteraceae; genus Stenotrophomonas; species Stenotrophomonas sp. YJH_SMC_6. The sequence continues at coordinate 255,136 of NZ_JCAFUM010000006.1, forward strand.
CCGCGACGAGAAGGGTGGTTTCAGCGAGGAACGCTTCGTTGCCAATGCCACCCATGAACAGGTCAGGATGATCGAGATCAAGCTGTCGCAGGGTGCCAAGCCGGGTCATGGCGGCGTGCTGCCAGCGCCGAAGGTGACTGCCGAGATCTCGGTGACCCGGGGCGTGCCGATGGGCGTGGACTGCGTGTCGCCGTCGCGTCACTCGGCGTTCTCGACACCGGTCGAGTTGCTGCAGTTCGTCGCCCGCCTGCGCGAGCTGTCCGGGGGCAAGCCGGTCGGTTTCAAGCTGGCGATCGGTCACCCGTGGGAGTGGTTCGGCATTGCCAAGGCGATGCAGGAAACCGGGTTGCTGCCGGATTTCATCGTGGTGGACGGTGCCGAAGGGGGCACCGGCGCGGCGCCGGCCGAGTTCGTCGACCATGTCGGCGTGCCGATGCACGAAGCGCTGCTGCTGGTGCACAATACCCTGGTCGGCCTCGATCTGCGCGAGCGCATCCGCATCGGTGCAGCCGGCAAGATCACCAGTGCGTTCGACATCGCGCGCACCATCGCGCTGGGTGCCGACTGGTGCAATGCCGGCCGCGGCTTCATGTTCGCGCTGGGCTGCATCCAGTCGTTGAGTTGCCATACCGACAAGTGCCCGACCGGCATCGCGACCCAGGACCCGGCGCGCTGGAAGCATCTGGATGCACCGGACAAGGCCACCCGTGTGTACAGCTACCACGAGCACACGCTGCATGCCTTGAAGGAACTGCTGTGTGCCGCGGGCCTGAACGACCCGGCGGAACTGGGCCCGGAGCATATCCTGCGTCGGGTTTCGCCTGTTGAGATCCGTTCGCTGGCCTCGCTGTACCGCTACCTTGAACCGGGCGAGCTGCTGCACAAGGTGCCGGACCACGCCGTGTTCCATGCGTTCTGGGCCGATGCGCGCAGCGATTCCTTCCAGCCGCCGCCGAAGATCCAGGCGCTGCGGGCCAGCAAGTCGCGATAACGTGTTGCTGTAGAACCGAGCCCATGCTCGGCTGCTTCTCTCATCGCGATGTTGGAACGAAGAACAGTCGAGCATGGCTCGACGCTGCAAGGAGATGCCATGCGGTTCCGGACCGGCACCACGGATGATGTCGCCACGCTGTGGGCGTTGCGCACGCGTTGCGTGCGCGAGACCTGCAGCAGCCATTATCCGCCCGAAGTGATTGCGCCCTGGTCGGCCTCGCCGCCGCCGTCGCAGTACGCGCGGTTGCTGGGGCAGGGCGGCTGCGTGGTGGCCGAGGATGGGCAGGGCGGCCTTCTTGGCTTCGGTGTGTTCGATGCCGATGCCAATGAAGTCGACGCGTTGTTCGTTGATCCTGATCGTGGCGGCCAGGGAATTGGCCAGGCGCTGATGCAGCGCCTGCTGGCAATGGCCGATCGTGAGCGTGAGGTGGTGCTGTCGGCCTCGCTCAACGCGGTGCCGTTCTACCAACGGCAGGGATTCATCAGCGTGCGCGAAGAGGTCTATCCGCATCCCAGCGGCGTGGCGCTGGCTTCGGTGAGCATGCGCAGGCCATGGTGAGCGCCCGGGGACTGTAAGGCAGTCGAGGATGGCTCGACTCTACAATGCAGGCGTCACCGCCCGGCCAGCCACCTGATCACGCCCTCGGCGGCGCGCAGGCCACTGGCGTAGCACGCGGTCAACAGGTAGCCACCTGTTGGCGCCTCCCAGTCCAGCATCTCGCCGGCGCAGAACACGCCGGGCACGGCCCGCAGCATCAGGCCATCATCCAGCGCATCCAGGCGCACGCCACCGGCGGTGCTGATCACCTCGGCCATCGGCCGGGGACGCAGCAGGCGCAGCGGCAGGCGCTTGAGCGTAGCCGCCACGGCAGGCAGGTCGTTGCCGGCTTCCTTACCCAGAATCTCGAACACCAGTGCGGCCTTCACCGCATCAAGGCCCGCCTGGCGACGCAGGTGCTCGCCGAAGCTGCGGCCCTTGCGCGGGCGTGACAGATCGGCCAGCAGGCGCGCTTCGTCGCGGCCCGGCACCAGATCCAGCCACAGCATCGCGTGGCCATCGCGGTTGATGGTCTCGCGGAGGTCCGCCGCCAACGCATAGATCAGGCTGCCTTCGATGCCGTACTCGCTGGCCACGCATTCGCCCTGCAGCGACTGTGGCTGTCCGGCCAGGTCGATCCAGTGCGCGACCACCGGCTTCAACGGTGCACCGGCATTGCGCTGGGCGAAGAACGGGGTCCAGTCCACGTCGAAGCCGCAGTTGGCTGACTGCAGTGGCGCGATGTCCACGCCACGGGCCTGCAGTGGTGCAACCCAGGCGCCGTCGCTGCCCAGCTGCGGCCAGCTGCCGCCGCCCATCGCCAACACGGTGGCATCGGCGTGGACATCGATCTCGCCGGCTTCGGTGGCGAAGCGCAGCGCGCCGTCGTTGCCCCAGCCGATCCAACGGTGGTTGGCATGCAGGCGCACGCCCTGTTCCTTCAGCCGGCGCACCCAGCCACGCAGCAGTGGCGCGGCCTTGCGGTCGACCGGGAACACGCGGCCGGAGCTGCCCACATAGGTCTCCACGCCAAAGCCGCCGGCCCAGTCGCGCAATGCCTGCGCATCGAAGCCATCCAGCCAGCGGCCCACGGTCGTGGACTGCTCGCGGTAGCGGCTGTCGAACAGCGGACGCGGATCGGAATGGGTGAGGTTGAGCCCGCCCTTGCCGGCGATCAGGAACTTGCGGCCGGGCGAACCCTTGGCCTCGTACAGGTCCACCTCCAGACCGGCGGCGCGCAGGCGCTCGGCGGCGAACAGGCCGGTCGGGCCGCCGCCGATGACGGCGACCCGCGGAAGCGGTGCGGCATTACGGTTTGACATCGAGCAGCTCGACATCGAACACCAGCGACGAACCGGCCGGAATCGGGCCAACCCGGCGGTCGCCATAGCCGTAATCCGGCGGGATCATCAGGGTGCGCTTGCCACCGACCTTCATGCCGGCCACGCCCTCATCCCAGCCGCGGATGACCTGGCCGGCGCCGAGCGCGAAGGTGAACGGTTCGCCGTGCTTGAAGGAGCTGTCGAAGGTCTTGCCGTGCTTGCTTTCGGTGCGGTTGTCGTAGATCCAGCCGGTGTAGTGCACGGTGACCTTGCTGCCGGCAACGGCTTCGGTGCCGGTGCCGGGCACGGTATCGATGCGCTCGAAGGTGGTCAGGGTGCCGCCGGGCGGTGGGCCGGACGGTTCGGTTGTGCAGCCAGCGGCGGCGAGGGACAGCAGCAGGGGAAGCAGCAGGCGGCGCATCGGGCGTCTCCGGAAGGGCGCAGGGCGAGGGCGGCAAGGGTAGCGCATCGGCGCCGGGTATCATGGGGGCATGGCAAAACTCCTGCTCAATCTGCGCAATGTCGGCGACGACGAATATGCCGATGTCTGCACGCTGCTCGACCAGCACGGCATCGCCTGGTATCGCACCGAACCCAGCCCTTGGGGCATCTCCAATGGTGGCCTGTGGCTGCGCGAGGACGCCGATCATCCACGTGCGAAGGCGCTGATGGCGGAATACCAGGCCGAACGCGGGCCGCGCATCCGTGCCGAGCGTGAGCAGGCATTGCGTGATGGCACGGCGGAGACCTTCGGCAGCCTGTTCCGGCGGCGGCCGGTCTACGTGGTGCTGGTGCTGCTGGCGATGGCCGGTGCGGCGGCGCTGGTGCTGCTGCCGTTCGTGCTGTTGCGGGGGTAATGGGGCTTCTGGCCGGGTTGCACCCGGCACCCGCAGACACAACGGCAACGGCAACGTCAAAAGCCGGGCTTCAGTGGGAGGGCGGGGCGGTGTGGACAGGCGGGGGACGGCAAAAGCTGCTGCTGCGTGCCTCGTAGAGCGCCATCCATGGCGCTCTGCGCCCCCGCCTGCCCACACCGCCCCACCCATGACTGATTCCGGTTGTTTGCCGGGCTTGGGGTCGGGCCCCTCCTGCGCAGAGGGCTCTGACCCCTGAATCTGCCCGGAGGGGCGGGAGGCGCTAAAATGCCAGGATGATCGCCAATACCGCCGCTTACCATTTCGCCGTCATCGACGCTCCCCAGGCCCTGTGCGACCAGATGCTGGCGCGTGCCGAGGCGGCGCAGTTGCGGGGCACGATCCTGGTGGCGGGCGAGGGGCTGAACCTGTTCCTGGCGGGTGCGCCGGAGGCGGTCGAGGGTTTCTACGCGGCGCTGCGTTCTGACGCGCGGTTTGCCGATATGCGGGTCAAGACCAGCTTCAGTGAACATCAGCCGTTCGCGCGGCTGAAGGCCAAGGTGAAGGACGAGATCATCAGCTTCCGCCGTGACGACGGTCAGCCGCTGGACTATCCGCGCGCGCCGGCGGTCGATCCGGCCACGCTGCAGCGCTGGTTGCGGCAGGGGCATGACGACGCCGGCAAGCCGGTGGTGATGCTCGATACCCGCAACCTGCAGGAAGTGGAGTACGGCACCTTCAAGGATGCGCTGGTGCTGCCGATTCACAAGTTCACCGACCTGCCCGAGGCGCTGACGCCGCACCGCGAGGCGCTGAAAGACAGCACCGTGGTCAGTTTCTGCACCGGCGGCATCCGCTGCGAGAAGGCGGCGCTGTGGATGGTCAACGACGGCATGGACAACGTGCTGCAGCTGGACGGTGGCATCCTCGGCTACTTCGAGGAGGTGGGCGGCGAAGGCTACGAAGGCCGCTGCTTCGTGTTCGATGAGCGCGTGGCGCTGGATGCCGAGCTGAAGCCAATGGTCGACCAGCCGCTGCCGGAGCCACGCCCCAGCGCGTTCTGACGCTTCCGCGATAGAGCCGGCCGCTGGCCGGCTGCGAAGCCATCTACCTGTATGCCGGCCAGCGGCCGGCACTACCAATCGCGCTTGGCGCGGATCAGGCCACCCCGGATCGGCCCGGTCAGCCCTGAACCCGCCACACGGGAATCAGCATCCCGCCACCGTCACTGGCCGCAGCGCCTGGCCGACCCCATGCATGGGAGATCCTGTGACGGAAAAAACGCCTGATGATCCCGTTGTCGATCCTTGACCTGGCCCCGGTCTGCGAGGGCAGTGACACCACCGCCGCTTTCGCCAACATGCTGGAACTGGCCCAGCATGCCGACGCGCTGGGCTACCGCCGCTACTGGCTGGCCGAACACCACAACATGCCGGGCATCGCCAGTGCGGCCACCGCCGTGCTGATCGGCCACGTCGCCGGTGGCACAAAGCGCATCCGCGTCGGTGCCGGCGGCATCATGCTGCCCAACCATGCCCCGCTGCAGGTGGCCGAGCAGTTCGGCACGCTGGCTTCGCTGTATCCGGACCGCATCGACCTCGGCCTGGGCCGTGCACCCGGTACCGACCAGCCGACCGCGCGTGCGCTGCGCCGCTACTTCGACAGCGCCGACCAGTTCCCGCAGGACGTGCGCGAGCTGCTGCATTACTTCGAGCCGGTACAACCCGGGCAGGCGGTGCAGGCGGTTCCGGGTGGCGGCCTGCGGGTGCCGACCTGGATCCTCGGTTCGAGCCTGTTCGGTGCGCGCATGGCCGCCTCGATGGGCCTGCCGTATGCGTTCGCCTCGCACTTCGCACCCGACGCGATGGATGAAGCCGTTGCCGTGTACCGCCGCGAGTTCCGCCCCTCGGCCACGCTGAAGCAGCCGCACGCGATGCTGGCCCTGAACGTCGTTGCCAGCGACAGCGAAACCGAATCGCGGCGCCTGTTCACCAGCCAGCAGCAGAGTTTCGTGAACCTGCGTCGCGGCCGACCGGGCAAGATTCCGGCACCGATCGACGACATCGAGTCCTTCTGGGAGCCGCACGAAAAACTGGGCGTGGAGCGGGCGCTGGCCTGCACCGTGCTGGGCGATCCGCAGCAGGTGGCGGAGGGCATTGCCGCGTTCGTCGAACGGCACAAGCCCGACGAGCTGATGCTCACCGCCAACCTGTACGACCACCGCGCGCGCCTGCGCTCGTTCGAACTCACCATGCAGGCCTGGCACGCCCGCCACGCGGGCTGAACAATTGCGTCACGGCCCATTGCGGCCAAACCGCGTCTGATGGGGGCTCATATCGAAGGAGCCCCCACATGGCCGACACCCGTGCCGAACACATCGCCCAGCTGGCCGAACTGATCAAGGACGTGGAGGTGGCGATGTTCACCACCACCGGCGTCGATGGCCGCCTCTACAGCCGGCCGTTGGCCACCCAGCAGGTCGCCTTCGACGGTGACCTGTGGTTCGTGATCACCGGCGACAGCCCCAAGGTGGCCGAGATCGCGCTCGACCCGCGGGTCAACGTGGCGTATGCCTCGCCCTCGAAGAACACCTATGTGTCGGTGGCGGGGCGGGCACGCGTGGTCGACGATCGCGCGAAGATCGAGGAGCTGTGGTCACCGGCGATGAAGCTGTTCTTCCCCGGTGGCAAGGATGACCCCAACCTTCGCCTGATCCATGTGCGCGCCGACAGTGCCGAGTACTGGGACGGTCCGGGCACGCTGCTGGGCAAGGCGTTGACGTTCGTGCTGTCGGCGGTGCAGGACGAACCGGCGGCGCTGGCCGACAACGGTTTCATCGATCTTCGGTGATGACCGATGTCCGGTATTGGTAGTGCCGGCCGCTGGCCGGCAAACCTGGGAAACGTGGCAGCCGGCCAGCGGCCGGCTCTACCGGATTCCGGATCAGAACCAGCGCTGGAACAGCTCCACCGTATAACCCACCAGCTGCCCCGAACTGAAACCGAAGAACGCGATCGCTGCCACGGCGGCGATCCAGTTGAACAGCATCAGCGCGCCATCGCGTTCCAGCAGCGCCAGCGAGAACAGCAGCAGCTGGAAGCCGAACAGGAAATTGGTGAAGGGAATCGGCAACGACAGCAGCAGGCCCAGCAGCACCAGCAGCAGGCCGGTGAAGGCGTGCGCCATCAGCGGTGTCAGCAGTTGCGGCAGGCGGGGTTTCAGCATCTTGTCCAGGCGCCGCAGCGGGCGGTCGATGCGGTCCAGGAAACGATGCATGGTGCCGCGCTTTGGCCCGCGGCGGGCAATGAAGCCGGGCAGCCAGGGCCGGCGCAGGCAGAACAGCATCTGCAGGCCGATCAGGACCACCAGTGGGCCGCTGACCGCGCCGCCCATGCCCGGGATCGGGATGAACGACGGCAGGATCGCCACGAACAGGAACACGCCGAACGCGCTCTGCTGCAGGTTGCCGAGGATCTGGCCCAGCGGCATGTGCTCGGCGGGATCGCCAGAGGCGAACATCTCCAGCAGGGTACGGATGCCCTCGTTGCGGTAGGCCGGGCGCTCGTCGCCCGGACCCTTGCCGGCCTCAGGCGGTGAGCTCATCGGCCTGCTCGTCGGACAACGTGCGCAGCAGCAGCTTGTCCACGCGCGCACCATCCAGGTCAACCACTTCGAAGCGCCAGCCCGCCCAGTCGAAGTACTCGCCTGCGTGCGGAATGCGGCCGAAGTAATGGATGCACATGCCGGCCAGCGTGTAGTAGTCGCCGTCCTCGGCGTCGGGCAGGTCGTTGCTGCCGATCAGTTCGCGCACGTCTTCGATCGGCAGCGAGCCGTCCACCAGCAGCGAGCCGTCTTCGCGGGTCACCACCAGCGCGTCCTCGTCGGCGTTCTCAACCGCCTGCAGGCGGCCGACCACCGCGCCCATCAGGTCGCTGATGGTCACCAGGCCCTGGATCTCGCCGTACTCGTCCACCACCAGTGCCATCGACTGCTGTTCCTCGCGGAAGATTTCCAGCAGCTTCATCGCGTGGGTCGATTCGGAGACGTACAGGGGTTCGCGCAGGGTCTGGAACAGCGCGTTGTCACCGCGCGCCATGCGCGTGGCCAGCGATTTCAGTTCGAGCACGCCGACCACGTCCATGTCGTTGTCGCGGTACACCGGGTACCGGGAGAACTCGTGTTCGGCCATGATTTCCAGGTTGCGCTCCAGCCCGGCCTGGGTATCCAGCCACGCGATGCGGTTGCGCGGGGTCATCAGGCTGTCGGCGGTGCGGTCGCCCAGGCGCATGACGCGGTTCATCATGTCGCGCTCGTGGGCATCGATCACGCCGGCCTCGTGGCTTTCGGCGACCAGCATGCGGATCTCTTCTTCGGTCACCGAGGCGACTTCATCCTTGCCCAGGCCGAACAGGCGCAGCACCAGCTGGGTGGTCCTGGACAGCAGCCAGACGAAGGGCAGGGCGAGCTTGGCCAGCCAACTCATCGGCATCGCGACCAGGCCGGCAATGGCCTCCGAACGGGTCAGCGCCAGGCGCTTGGGCACCAGTTCGCCGAAGATCAACGTGATGAAGGTGATCAGGCTGACAGCCAGTGCGGTACCGATGTTGCCGGCATAGGCGAAGCCCGGCATCAGGCCCTGGATCCAGCCGGCGAAGGCTTCGCCCAGGGCTTCACCGCCGAGGTAGCCGGTCAGCACGCCGATCACGGTGATGCCGATCTGCACGGTGGACAGGAAGCTCTCCGGCTTCTCGGACAGCTCCAGCGCCTTGGCCGCGCGCTTGGAGGTGGCGGCCATCTGCTTCAGGCGGCTCTTGCGCGAGGTCATGACCGACATCTCGGACATGGCGAAGAAGCCGTTCAGCAGAACAAGCGCGAAGACAATCAGGATCATTTCAAACACGGGCGTCGTCCCCGGTTGGTGGCAGGGAGGGCGGGTGCTTGCGATGGCGGCAGGCGCTCAGGAACGGGGTCCGGCGCGGCGCAGGGGGATAAGGGTCGTCGTCCATAAGGTGCGCCCGAAGGCGCGCTGTCATCTTAGCAAAGGGGCGTGGCAGGGTGGCAACCGCCTGTTCAGGTTGGGGGTTCCAGCGCCCCGAAAGGCGGCGGGGATACCCGTGATGGTCATCTAGCCGTCATAATTCCGTCTGGTGCCGTCCTTCCCGCGACGGCTGACAGGTTTCTCAATGTTCTCTCTGCAGACCATTTTCGGTTCCGGCAAACAGTTCTACACCCTGCTCGATGAGGCTGCCGTCGCGGCCTCCGACGCCGCCAAGGCGCTGCATTCCATGCTGCGCGAGGCCGACCGCCAGCCCGCGCTGGACGCCTTCAAGCTGGCCCGCCTGCGCGAGCGCGCGGCCTCGGACAAGATCAGCCAGGCGCTGGTGGACAGCTTCATGACCCCGATCGAGCGCGAAGACATCGAAGCGCTGGGCTCGGCCCTGTACAAGATTCCCAAGCAGATCGAGAAGTTCGCCGATCGCTATTCGCTGGCCACGACCCACCTGGAGCACATCGACTTCGCGCCGCGCGCGGCGATGCTGGAACAGGCCGCCGGCGTGGTGGTGGAGATGGTGGCCGACCTGCGCCACATGAACCTGGACCGGATGACCGCGCTGAACGAGAAGCTGCGCTCGCTGGAAAACGAGGCCGACCGCCTGATGCTCGAGCTGTACCGCGACATCTATTCCGGCCGCCTGGACAACCTGCAGATGTTCCTGCTGAAGGAATTCTTCGAGATCCTGGAAAAGGCCATCGACCGTTGCCGCGAGGCCGGCGTGGTTGCGTACCAGATCGTGTTGAAGAACAGCTGACGGACGCCGCCGCATGTTGACCCTTGTCCTGGTGGTGATCCTGGCCGCACTCGTCTTCGAGTTCATCAACGGCTTCCACGACACCGCCAATTCCATTGCCACCGTGGTCGCGACCAAGGTGCTCTCGCCCGGCTGGGCGGTGATGCTGGCCGCCTTCATGAACCTCATCGGTGCGCTGACCGGCACCGCGGTGGCGCTGACCATCGCTTCGGGCCTGCTCAACACCAACGTGGTCGAGGTCACCCCGCAGGTGATCCTGTGCGCGCTGCTGGGCGGCATCATCTGGAACCTGATCACCTGGTGGAAGGGCCTGCCGTCCTCGTCCTCGCATGCGCTGATCGGTGGCCTCTGCGGCGCCGGCCTGGCGGCGGCCCACAACAACTGGGACGCCCTGATCTGGTCCGAGCGCCTGGGCAGCTGGGCGCAGAACAAGGGCCTGCTGTGGAAGGTGTTCGTGCCGATGATCACCTCGCCGATCGCCGGTTTCCTGCTCGGCATCGTGGTGATGGTGCTGCTGTGGGGCCTGATCGCCGGCCTGGCCAGGATCGGTGGCGCCATCGGTCGCCTGGCCCGCCCACGCATCGTCAATGCATTCTTCGGCAAGGCCCAGATCGCCTCGGCGGCCTACATGGGCTTCGCCCACGGCCACAACGATGCGCAGAAGACCATGGGCATCATCGCCATGACCCTGATCGGTGCCGAGGCCACCGGCGCACTGGATGACCTGCCGTCCTGGCTGGCCTTCATGCACCCGGACGCCCACGCCGGTGACGGCATCGCGATGTGGATCGTGCTGACCTGTGCGGTGGTGATGGCCGCCGGTACCGCTTCGGGCGGCTGGAAGATCATCAAGACCCTGGGCCACAAGATGGTCAAGCTGCACCCGATCCACGGCTTCGCCGCGGAGACCAGCTCGGCCACCATCCTGACCCTGGCCGCGCACTTCGGCATGCCGGTCTCGACCACGCACAGCATCTCCACCGCGATCATGGGCGTCGGCTTCGCCAAGAACCCGCGCTCGCTGAAGTTCGGCGTGATCGAACGCATCGTCTGGGCCTGGATCCTGACCATCCCGGCAGCCGGCGGCTGTGCGTACCTGATCCTGAAGCTGTTCGAGCTGTTCGGCTGGACCTGATCGCCACGCCAAGGTTGCAAACGAAAAAGCCCGCCGGTATCCGGCGGGCTTTTTTCATGGGCAGAGAATTCTTCCGGACACATCGTGTCGACCAAGGTCGACACCTACCAGAGCAGAAACAGGGATCCGATCCCGTGCCGACCAACGGTCGGCACCCACCAACAGCAGCAGGAACCTGTCAGCGGCGGGGTGGGGTGGGGTTGCAGGACCGTTGGCGCCATGGATGGCGCCATCGAGCCCCCAGGGACGGGTTTACGGCGTGTCCTGCAACCCCACCCCACCTCGCCAGCCCACGGAAACCCTGCTTTTGCCGTTGCCGTTGCCGTTGCCGTTGCCGTTGCCGTTGATCCGGCGGGTGCCGGGCCGCAGGCCCGGCCGAACCCCTCAATTGCGCTGGAACAGCGCCTGCACATCCTTTCGGAACGCCGCCTGGCTGTCCGTCCGGCTGTAGAACATGTGCCCGCCCGGATAGCTCCGCACCTGCACCCGGTCCGGGTTGCTGCCCATCGCCGGCATCTGGTCCACCGTCAGGATCGAACCCATGAACGGGCACGACAGGTCGTTCCAGCCATGCACGATCAGCACCTGCAGATGCGGATCGATCGCCACCGCCTGGCGCAGCTGGGTCACCGCACCCTGGCGCAGCTCGCCGTTGCGGTCCCACAGACGATTCACGTCGTAGTTCAGCGCCTGGTAGCGCGCATCCACCTTCCAGCCGACCACGCGCGTCACGAAGTCGACCATCGCCGTGGTGGTCGGCGCAATGATGCTGTCCAGCAGCGGATCATTGGCGCGCTGCTCCGGGTCATTCGGGAATGGATCGAACGCGGTCACATTGGAGTCGTAGCGGCTGCCCAGCGTGCCCTTGTCGCGGAATACTTCGCGCAGGTAGGCCTGGGTTTCAAGACGGCCACCGGCACGGCGCACGAACTGCGGGTCAAGCCCGGTCAGCTCGGTCACCCGGCGCAGCATCGCCTCGGTCGCCTGCGGATCGCTGCGGCCCTTCATCAACGCGGTGGCGTAATCGCCACGGGTGTACTCCACCACCTCGCGCATTGCCGCGTCGGTGAGCCTGCCCTGGCGCTCCAGGTGCGCCGCGGCGATCGACGGCAGCGTCTGCATCCATGCCATCGGCGAGACGTCGGCGTTGTCTTCCAGCGTCGGGCTCAGGTACGGCGAGACCAGTACCAGGCCGTTCATCGCCACGCCCAGCCGGGTCTGCAGGAAATGGGTGATGCGCGGGCCGCGATAGCCGCCGTAGCTTTCGCCGGTCAGGTACTTGCGTGACGCCATGCGCTGGTTGCGCAGCAGCCAGTCGTAGATCGAGCGCGACAGGTACTCGATGTCGGCGCCGGGGTTGTACAGCTGCTTCTTCGCCTCGTCATCGCCGATGCGCGCGCGGCTGAAACCGGTGCCGACCGGATCGATGAATACCAGGTCGGTGAAATCCAGCCAGGTGCCCGGGTTGTCATGCAGGGTCGCGGGCGCCGAGGCGCTGTCGCCTTCCGAACCGAAGGTGACCACCTTGGGCCCGATCGCGCCCATGTTGAGGTACACCGACGAGGCACCGGGGCCGCCATTGAGCGCGAACGTCACCGGCCGGTCCTTGCCCGGCATCGTGTACGCAGTGAACACCACATCGGCGATGACCTTGCCCTTCTCATCGCGCACCGGCAGGGTGCCGACGGTGGCGGTGTAGTCCAGGGTGCGGCCGGCCAGGCGCATGCTCTGGCGCGCCGACGCATCGGCAGGCAGCGCAGGCGCGTCGGTCCTGTCGTCTTTCGAATCGGGCTTGGTGTCAGCGGCGGGCGCGGCCAGCACGCTGGTGGGGGCGATGAGCAGGCCGACGCAGAGCGCGGCAGTGTGCAGCAGGGACTTCATGGCACCGGATCGGCAGCGGAAGGGGGGTCCGATGCTAGGCCGGTGGAGTGCCATGCCGTATGTGTCCAAAGGCATGGCCACGTTCTGCAGCGGCTTGCGGCCAGATTGGATCAAACGGGCAGGGTGGCTGCCGCTTCGTCGTTGGCCAGCAGGCCATAGACGGCCGAGTCCGAAAGCTCGCCCTGGATGCGCCAGCGCTGGCGCAGCACCCCCTCGCGGTGGAAGCCGAGGCGGTCAAGCACATGTGCCGAGGGTACGTTGCGTGGATCGATCTCGGCTTCGATGCGGTGCAGGTGCAGGGTGTGGAACAGATAGCCCAGCATCTGCTGCAGGGCCTCATGCATGTAGCCCTGGCCCTGGCGGTCGGGCGCCAGCAGATAGCCGATCTCGGCCCGCATGGCCTCACGATCAATGGCGAATGCGACGCAGACGCCCAGCAGTGGGCCGTTGGGTGATTCGCGCAAGGCCAGCTTCAACTGGGTGCCGATCGCGTGCGCGGCAAGGTCGTCGTCGATCTGTTCGCGGGCTTCGGCCGGTCGTGTCCAGGCCGGATGGTTCCACCAGCGCATCACGTCCGGATTGGATTGCAGCGCGAACAGCGCGGCCGCGTCGTCACGGCGGATCGGGCTCAGCACCAACCGCGCGCTGTGCAGCGGCAGGGCGGGAAACAGCAGCGAGTGGCTGGCCAATACGATGGTCCACACGGGTGGACGCGCATTATGCCGCCGCCGGGTTTGCCGATGGCGGCGTAATGCCAAGGGCGCATGAGCCGGTAATGGCGGCCGCTGGCCGGCAGTCGAGGTTGCCGGCCAGCGGCCGGCACTACCGGGCAACCGGGTCAGAGCCCTTTGCCACAAAGGGATCCGACCCCGTGCCGGGATCAGACTTCCAGCGAGGCCAGGTCGCCCTTGCTCTCCAGCCAGCCCTTGCGGTCGGAGGCGCGCTTCTTGGCCAGCAGCATGTCCATCAGCGAGCTCGTCTGTTCGCGATCGTCCACGGTCAGCTGCACCAGGCGGCGCGTATCCGGGTGGATGGTCGATTCGCGCAGCTGCGGCGGATTCATCTCGCCCAGGCCCTTGAAGCGGGTGACGTTGATCGCGCCCTTGATCTTCTCGCGTTCGATCTTATCCAGCATCGAGCGCTTTTCTTCCTCGTCCAGGGCGTAGAACACCTGCTTGCCCACGTCGATGCGGAACAGCGGCGGCATCGCCACGAACACGTGGCCGGCATCGACCAGCGCCGGGAAGTGCTTCAGGAACAGTGCGGTCAGCAGGGTTGCGATGTGCAGGCCGTCGGAGTCCGCGTCGGCCAGGATGATGACCTTGCCGTAACGCAGGCCGCTGATGTCGTCCTTGCCGGGGTCGCAGCCGATGGCGATGGCCAGGTTGTGTACTTCCTCCGAGGCCAGCACGCTGTTGGACGAGACTTCCCAGGTGTTCAGGATCTTGCCGCGCAACGGCATGATGGCCTGGAAGTCCTTGTCGCGGGCCTGCTTGGCGCTGCCCCCTGCCGAGTCGCCTTCCACCAGGAACAGCTCGGTACGCGACAGGTCCTGGCTGATGCAGTCGGCCAGCTTGCCGGGCAGGGCCGGGCCCTGGGTGACCTTCTTGCGGACGACCAGCTTCTCGGTCTTCAGGCGTGCGCTGGCGCGCTCGATGGCGATCTGCGCGATTTTCTCGCCCAGCTCGACGTTCTGGTTCAACAGCAGGCTGAAGGCATCGTGGGCGGCGCCTTCAACGAAGCCGGCGGCCTGGCGCGAGGACAGGCGTTCCTTGGTCTGGCCACTGAACTGCGGATCGGTCATCTTCAGCGACAGCACGAACGACACGCGGTCCCACACGTCTTCCGGGGCCAGCTTGACGCCGCGCGGCAGTAGGTTGCGGAAGTCGCAGAACTCGCGCAGCGCCTCGGTCAGGCCGGTACGCAGGCCGTTGACGTGGGTGCCGTGCTGGGCGGTGGGAATCAGGTTGACGTAGCTTTCCTGCACCAGCTCGCCTTCCGGCAGCCAGGCCACGGCCCAGTCCACCACCTCGGTGTCCTTCTTCAGGTTGCCGACGAACAGGTCGGCCGGCAGCGATTCGCGTTCGCCCAGTTCCAGCTTCAGGTAATCGCGCAGGCCGTCTTCGTAGTACCAGGTGTCGACTTCACCGGTGGCCTCATCGGTCAGCTTGACCGTCAGGCCCGGGCACAGCACGGCCTTGGCGCGCAGCAGGTGCTTCAGCGCGCGCACCGCGAACTTGGGCGTGTCGAAGTATTTCGGGTCAGGCCAGAAGCGCACGCGGGTGCCGGTGTTCTTCTTGCCGACGCTGCCGACCACTTCCAGCGGCGTGGCGCGGTCGCCGTTGCGGAAGGTGATGCGGTGCTCGGCACCCTCGCGCTTGATGTGCACTTCCACCAGGGTCGACAGCGCATTGACCACGCTGACGCCGACGCCGTGCAGACCGCCGGAGAAGGTGTAGTTGTTGTTGCTGAACTTGCCGCCCGCATGCAGGCGGGTGAGGATCAGCTCGACACCCGGGATCTTCTCTTCCGGGTGGATGTCCACCGGCATGCCGCGGCCGTCATCGCTGACCTCCACGCTGCCGTCCTTGTACAGGGTGATCTCGATCGAGCGGGCGTGGCCGGCGAGGGCCTCGTCCACCGAGTTGTCGATCACTTCCTGCGCCAGGTGGTTCGGGCGCGCGGTGTCGGTATACATGCCGGGACGGCGCTTGACCGGGTCAAGGCCGGACAGGACTTCAATATCGGCGGCGTTATAGCGGGCGTTCATCTGTCTTCGAAAGCTTGGAGCGACGGGCAAGTGTGGGGTCTGGCACGGGATTTTGCACGCCTGCGGTTCAGTCTCGGCGACGCAGAGGGGGTAAAATGGCAGCCGCTGGAATCTGAATGCCGGCGACCCCCGTTGGGTCGAAACATCCAAGCCATACCGCGAGGAGGACCTCATGAAGAAGTTGCTGACCATTGCGATCCTGGCCGCTGCCGCCGTTGCAGTGCCGCTGGTGGTGGCGCAGAACGCCGGCCAGCCGGCCCCGCAGCAGGGTGGCCAGGCCGACAAGGCGCAGGCCGAAGCCGATGCCAAGGCCAAGCGCCGCGCCCAGGCCAATGCCGAAATGAAGGCGCAGGGCCAGCCGGCCCCGCAGCAGGAAGAGGAAGAAGAGGCGCGGAAGAAGAAGTAATTCTTCCGCCCTCCGAAGCCCTTGCCGCAAGGGATTCGCCCCCCGACGCCCCGCCCAGCGGGGCGTTTCTTTTGGGTGATGGCCGCAACTGCCCCTTGGGTTGGCGGCCATCAATCTGTAAACTATGGCTTTCCGGGAGTAAGTGCGTGTCCACCCTTTGCGAATGGGCTGGCACGGCCATGCGTGGTCGCCAGCAATGCGGGTCGCAGGTGACGGTCGATTTGACCGGCACGGCCGCCCCGACCTCGCAGGGTGGTCCCCGTCCGGCGCCTGCCGCCGCACGGCCCAGCACCTCCCTCGCTGCCCCAGCGAACCGGAAAACCCCCTTCAAGCTCCATGCCCGCCCTCCGGGTGCGCGTGGTGCTGCCGTTTTCCATTTCCAGACAGGATGCTTGCAGCCATGACTCCCTTGATTTTCGTAACCGGCGGCGTGGTGTCCTCGCTCGGCAAAGGCATTGCCGCTGCGTCACTGGCCGCCATTCTCGAAGCCCGTGGCCTGAAGGTCACGATGATGAAGCTCGACCCGTACATCAACGTCGACCCGGGCACCATGAGCCCGTTCCAGCACGGTGAGGTCTACGTCACCGACGACGGCGCCGAGACCGACCTCGACCTGGGCCACTACGAGCGCTTCGTGCGCACCCGCCTGAGCCGCAAGAACTCGGTTACCACCGGCCGCATCTACGAGAACGTGATCCGCAAGGAGCGCCGTGGCGACTATCTGGGCGCGACCGTGCAGGTCATCCCGCACATCACCGACGAGATCCGCCGCTGCATCGATGAAGCCACCGAAGGTTACGACGTGGCGCTGGTCGAGATCGGCGGTACTGTCGGCGACATCGAGTCGCTGCCGTTCCTGGAAGCGATCCGCCAGGTGCGCACCGAGCGTGGCCCGGAGAAGGCGCTGTTCATGCACCTTACCCTGGTGCCGTACATCGGCGCCGCCGGCGAGCTGAAGACCAAGCCGACCCAGCATTCGGTGAAGGAGCTGCGCTCGATCGGCATCCAGCCGGACGTGCTGCTGTGCCGCTCCGAGCAGGCGGTGCCGGATTCGGAGCGCCGCAAGATCGCCCAGTTCACCAACGTCTCCGAGCGCGCGGTGATCAGCGTGCCGGACGTGGACGTGCTGTACCGCATTCCGTCGGGCCTGCACGCGCAGGGCCTGGACGAGATCGTGGTCAACCAGCTGAAGCTGGCCGACAAGGCCGGCCCGGTCGACCTGTCGATGTGGGAAGACGCGGTCGACGCGACCCTGCATCCGCTGGACGAAGTGACCATCGCCGTGGTTGGCAAGTACGTCGATCACCAGGATGCCTACAAGTCGGTCGGCGAAGCCCTCAAGCACGGTGGCCTGCGCCAGCGCACCAAGGTCAACCTGAAGTGGCTGGAAGCACAGGACCTGGAAGGCACCGACATGGCCGCACTGGCCGATGTCGACGGCATCCTGGTGCCGGGTGGTTTCGGTGACCGTGGTTTCGAAGGCAAGGTGCTGACCTCGAAGTTCGCCCGCGAGCAGCAGGTGCCGTACTTCGGCATCTGCTACGGCATGCAGGCGGCCGTGGTCGACTACGCGCGCAACGTGGTCGGCCTGGAAGGTGCCAACAGCACCGAGAACGACCGCCAGTCGCCGAACCCGGTGATCGGCCTGATCACCGAATGGCGCACCGCGACCGGTGACGTGGAAAAGCGCGACGACAAGAGCGACCTCGGCGGCACCATGCGCCTGGGCCTGCAGGAACAGCGCCTGAAGCCGGGCACGCTGGCCCGCGAGCTGTATGGCAAGGACGTCGTCGCCGAGCGTCACCGCCACCGTTACGAGTTCAACAACCGTTACCGCACCCAGCTGGAAGATGCCGGCCTGGTGATCGCCGGCAAGTCGATGGACGACACCCTGGTGGAAGTGGTCGAACTGCCGCGCGACGCGCACCCGTGGTTCCTGGCCTGCCAGGCGCACCCGGAATTCCTGTCCACGCCGCGTGACGGCCATCCGCTGTTCATCGGTTTCATCCGCGCCGCACGCGAGCGCAAGGCCGGCGGCAAGCTGCTTTCCGAAGCGCGCGCCTGACTTGTGAATGGGGGCTTCGGCCCCCATCCTGCATGCTTCAACCCCCAGCGCACCGGCCCGGCCGGTGCTGCGGACAACAAGGAAACGCCATGAAACTGTGTGGATTCGAGGTCGGGCTGGACCAGCCCCTGTTCCTGATCGCCGGCCCCTGCGTGATCGAGTCGATGCAGCTGCAGCTCGATACCGCCGGCAAGTTGAAGGAAGTCACCGACAAGCTCGGCGTCAACTTCATCTTCAAGTCCAGCTTCGACAAGGCCAACCGTACTTCGGGCACCGCGTTCCGTGGCCCGGGCATGGAAGAGGGCCTGAAGGTCCTGGCCGAGGTCAGGAAGCAGATCGGCGTGCCGGTGCTGACCGACGTCCACGAATACACCCCGATGGACGAAGTGGCCTCGGTGGTGGACGTGCTGCAGACCCCGGCGTTCCTGGTCCGCCAGACCGACTTCATCCGCAAGGTGTGCTCGGCCGGCAAGCCGGTCAACATCAAGAAGGGCCAGTTCCTGGCGCCGTGGGACATGAAGCCGGTCGTGGAGAAGGCCAAGGCCACCGGCAACGAGCAGATCATGGTCTGCGAACGTGGTGCCAGCTTCGGCTACAACAACCTGGTCAGCGACATGCGTTCGCTGGCGGTGATGCGCGACACCGGTTGCCCGGTGGTGTTCGACGCCACCCATTCGGTGCAGCTGCCGGGCGGGCAGGGCACCAGTTCCGGTGGCCAGCGCGAGCACGTGCCGGTGCTGGCGCGTGCCGCCGTGGCGGTGGGCATCTCCGGCCTGTTCGCCGAGACCCATCCGGATCCGTCCAAGGCGCTGTCCGATGGCCCCAATGCGTGGCCGCTGGACCAGATGGAAGCACTGCTTGAGACCTTGATGGAACTCGACGCAGTGACCAAGAAGCACGGCTTCTCGCGCTTCGCGTGAGTCGTGACCCGTGGCTGGCGCTGGAAACCCAGCGCCGCCGCCGGCACTGGAAACAGTGGCCATGGGGCCTGATTGCACTGGGCCTGGCCGTGCTGTTCACTGTAGGCATGTTCGGGCTGGTGCTGATCGGTGCCGCGTCCGTGCGGCCGCCGGGTGATGGCAGCAGCGCACTCCATCTGCGGGCGTACTTCATTGCGCTGCTGGTGGCAGAGCTGCTCGGTGCAGTGGCATGCGTCGCTGCTGCTGTGCAGGCCTGGAGGCTGAATCGCGGCAAGGTGGCCGCTGGCCTGGCGATCATCCTGCTCTCGCTGTGGCTCGGCGCCCTGTTCTACGGAGCACTTTGATGAATACGACCACATCGGCGCGAGGCTGGCCCTGGGGCCTGATCGCCCTGGGGCTGTCCGTGTTGACCTGGATCGCCCTGGTGGTGGGCGTACTGGCCTTCACCGCCGGTTTCCGGCCGCCGGGGGACGGGAACAACGGCGTGCAGGCCACGCAATGGTGGTTGCTGGGCGCACTGGTCACGATGGTGCTGTCCTTCCTGGGTAGCCCGGTGGCGATGGTGCTGGCCTGGCGACGGCGGCGTGGCCCCATCCTGGCGGCGGTTGCTGGTGCATTGCTGGTGATGCTGGTGTCGATGGTCCTGATCGTGATCGGGTCCAGCTGGGGCTGAAGCTGCCCACGCCATTTGGCAAGTGGCGGGCAGCCGGGGATAATCACGCGGCATTCGTTTTGTCGCCCCCTCTCCAGACAGGTAACCGGTCCGACCATGAGCACGATCCGCAGCATCCACGCCCGTGAAATCCTCGACAGTCGTGGCAACCCCACGCTGGAAGCCGAAGTCATCCTGGAGGACGGTTCGTTCGGTCGTGCCGCGGTTCCCTCCGGCGCCTCGACCGGCACCAAGGAAGCGGTCGAGCTGCGTGACGGCGACAAGACCCGTTACCTGGGCAAGGGCGTGCGCAAGGCCGTCGACAACGTCAACACCACGATTGCCGCCGCGCTGAAGGGCTTTGAGGCCACCGACCAGGCCGGCCTCGACCGTCGCCTGATCGACCTTGACGGCACCGAGAACAAGGGCCGCCTGGGTGCCAACGCGCTGCTGGGTGTTTCGATGGCCGCTGCGCACGCCGCCGCCGCATCGAACAAGCAGGCGCTGTGGCAGTACCTGGCCGCCAGGACCGGCGTGACCCCGTCGCTGCCGGTGCCGATGATGAACATCATCAACGGCGGCGCGCACGCCGACAACAACGTCGACTTCCAGGAATTCATGGTGCTGCCGGTCGGCTTCACCTCGTTCTCCGAAGCGCTGCGTGCCGGTACCGAAATCTTCCATTCGCTGAAGTCGGTGCTGAAGGGCCACGGCCTGAGCACGGCGGTCGGCGACGAAGGCGGCTTTGCTCCGGACTTCCGCAGCAACGTCGAAGCGCTGGACACCATCCTTGAAGCGATCGGCAAGGCCGGCTACACCGCCGGTGAAGACGTGCTGCTGGGCCTGGACGTCGCCTCCAGCGAATTCTTCGAGAACGGCAAGTACAACCTGGTCGGCGAGAACAAGCGCCTGACCTCCGAGCAGTTCGTCGACTTCCTCGCCGACTGGGCCGCGCAGTACCCGATCATCACGATCGAAGACGGCCTGGCCGAGAACGACTGGGCTGGCTGGAAGCTGCTGACCGATCGCATCGGCAAGAAGGTGCAGCTGGTCGGTGACGACCTGTTCGTGACCAACCCGAAGATCTTCCAGGAAGGCATCGACTCGGGCACCGCCAACGCGATCCTGATCAAGGTCAACCAGATCGGCACCCTGAGCGAAACCCTGGAAGCGATCGCCATGGCCGACCGCGCCGGTTATGCCGCGGTGGTCTCGCACCGTTCGGGCGAAACCGAAGACACCACCATCGCCGACATCGCAGTGGCCACCACCGCCACCCAGATCAAGACCGGTTCGCTGTGCCGCAGCGATCGCGTGGCCAAGTACAACCAGCTGCTGCGCATCGAGGAAGCCCTCGGTGCCGGCGCGCGTTACGCCGGTCGTGACGCGTTCGTTTCGCTGAAGCGCTGAGCCGATGCGCGACTGGCGCTGGATGCTGCTGGTGCTGGCCCTGCTGCTGGGCTGGCTGCAGTACCGCTTCTGGTTTGGTCCGGGCAATTCGGGCGAAGTGATGATGCTCGAAGCCCAGGTCGCCAACCAGGAGCGGGACAATGAGGGTCTGCAGCAGCGCAACGATGCGCTCGCTGCCGAAGTGAAGGACCTCAAGGAAGGCCAGTCCGCCATCGAAGAGCGCGCACGCAGCGAGCTGGGCATGATCAAGCCCGGCGAGAAGTTCTATCGTGTGGTCGAGGATGCGCCGGTCCATCCGGCGCAGCCTGCGGCAGGTGTCAGTGCGCAGGTTGGCGACCACTCGGCGGACGTGCCATGAGTGCGGCCATCTGGGTCGTGGTTCCGGCTGCGGGCCGTGGCACCCGCTTCGGCGCGCCGTTGCCCAAGCAATACCTGCAGGCAGGGGGACAGATCCTGCTTGCCCATACCCTGGACGCCCTGCTGGCGCACCCGGCCGTGGCCGGGGCGATGGTGGTGATCGGCCAGGACGACGCCGACTGGCCCGGCTGGAACGAGTGGGCGGGCAAGCCGGTGCTGACCTGCATCGGTGGCGCGACCCGTGCCGCTTCGGTGCTGGCTGGCCTGCAGGCGCTGCCGGAGACGGTGCGCGCTGATGAGTTCGTACTGGTCCACGATGCCGCGCGGCCGAACCTGTCGCCGGCCGATCTCGGCCGCCTGCTTGAAGTCGGTCGTACCGACCCGGTGGGGGCGATCCTGGCCGCACCGGTACGTGACACGCTCAAGCGTGCAGGCGACGACGGTGGCATCGATGGCACCGAGCCGCGTGAGCGCCTGTGGCGTGCACTGACCCCGCAGCTGTTCCGCCGCCACCAGCTCAGCCGCGCGCTGTCCGACGCCGCTGCCGCCGGTGTTGAAGTCACCGACGAGGCGATGGCCATGGAGCGCCAGGGCCAGCGCCCGCTGCTGGTAGAAGGCAGCGAGGACAACTTCAAGGTCACCACCCCGGCCGATCTGGACCGGTTCGAATTCGTACTTTCCCGCCGCGCCGGCTGACCGTCCGCGTGGCCCTGCTGCAAGGGTTGCATCCATGAGCACCGCACCGTTCCCGCCCGTCCGCATCGGCCAGGGCTACGACGTCCATGCCTTCGGCGAAGGCGATCACATCATGCTTGGCGGCGTGAACGTTCCACACAGCTGTGGCGTGCTTGCGCACAGCGATGGCGACGTGATCCTGCACGCCTTGTGCGATGCGATGCTCGGTGCGCTTGCGCTGGGCGACATCGGCCAGCATTTCCCACCCAGTGACGACCGCTGGAAGGGCGCCGACAGCAGCGACTTCGTGCGTCATTGCGACAGCCTGCTGCGCGAGCGCGGCTGGCGCGTCGGCAACACCGACATCACCGTGATCTGCGAGCGGCCGAAGGTTGGCCCGCATGCGCTGGCGATGCGTGAGCGCATCGGCGGCCTGCTGCAGTTGCCGCTGGATGCGGTCAGCGTCAAGGCCACCACCTCGGAAAAGCTGGGCTTCACCGGCCGTGGTGAAGGCATTGCCGCACAGGCGGTCGTGTTGCTGGTGGCGGCATGATTCCGCTGCCGTTGGCATTTGGTGCGCCGTTGTTGACGGCGCGCATCCGCACCACGCCAGACGATTTCCAGGTTGACGAGCTGCCGGCCTTCGAGGCCACCGGCGAAGGCGAGCACCTGTTGCTGCACATCCGAAAGCGCGGTGCCAACACCGTGCATGTGGCCAAGGTGCTGGCCAAGTGGGCGGGCCTGCCGGAAATGGCGGTGAGTTACGCCGGCATGAAAGACCGCCACGCGGTCACCACCCAGCGTTTCAGCGTGCACCTGCCCAAGCGCATTGCGCCGGACTTGGCCGAGCTGGCCAGTGACGAGATCGAAGTGCTCGAAGCGACCTGGCACAACCGCAAGCTGCAGCGTGGCGCACTGGCCGGCAACCGCTTCAAGCTGGTCCTGCGCGAGGTGCAGGGCGATGCCGCAGCGATCAGCGAACGCCTGCAGCAGATTGCCGGGCGCGGCCTGCCGAACTGGTTTGGCGAGCAGCGCTTTGGCCGCGACGGCGGCAACGTGCCGGCGGCACTGGCGATGTTCGGTGGCCGCCGCATGCGCAAGGACCAGCGTTCACTGCTGCTGTCTGCCGCCCGATCGGCGCTGTTCAACCGCGTGCTGGCTGCGCGCGTGGAGCAGGGCAACTGGGATCAGCCACTGGACGGCGAGGTGTGGATGCTGGACGGCAGCCGCAGCGTGTTCGGCCCGGAGCCGTACACCGACGTGCTGGCCGAGCGCCTCGCGCGGTTCGACATCCATCCCAGCGCACCGCTGTGGGGCGAAGGCGAGCTGCGCAGCACCGAAGCGGCACGCGAGCTGGAGCTGGCCGCGCTCGACGACGAGGAATCGAAGGCACTGCGGGCCGGCCTGGAAGACGCGCGCCTGAAGCAGGAGCGCCGCGCGCTGCGCCTGCGCCCCGCGTTGTTGCAGCACCAGTGGCTGGGCGATGACGTGCTGGAGCTATCGTTCGCGCTGCCGCCGGGCTGCTACGCCACCGCCGTGCTGCACGAGCTCGGCCCGGTCGAAGACGCCTCGCAGGCCTGAGCAGGGCGCGCGGTAGAGTCGACTGTCAGTCGACTTGCGCGCGCAGCGCGGGGTATTCGCTTGCCGCTGGAAGAGCAGTCGACTGACAGTCGACTCTACCTGGACTCATGGCGTCCCCTTTTTTCAGCGCCGCGCCAGCAGCACCAGCACCGCGCCGGTGCCGCCTTGCCCGGTCGGCGCCGAATGGAATGCCAGTACGTCGTTGCGCAGCCGCAGCAGGCGGTCGACCAGGTTCTTCAGTACCGGTGCACCGCCGTCGGACTGCAATCCCTTGCCGTGGATGATGCGCACGCAGCCATACTCGTGTGCATGCGCTTCCAGCAGGAACTGGCGCAGCAGCGTCTCCGCCTGCGCGGCGGTGGCGCCATGCAGGTCCAGTTCGTCCTGCACCGAATACTGGCCACGCTTGAGGCGCTGGAACAGGCGAGGTGGCAGGTTGTCGCGGCGATAGCTGGCCACGTCGCCGGCTTCCAGTGGCGTGCTGTCGCGCAGCAGCCGGGCGAACTCGCCGGCGGCTTCGGCCTCGTCACGTTCGGCCATGCGCGCGCGCGGCTTCGGCCGGGGCGCAGCCGGTGCCGGCTCGGCATCCTTGCGCAGCGGCGTCACTTCGCCGATGGCCGCGCGGAACAACGCGGCCGGATCTTCGTCTTCAGGGTGCGACATGCGCACAGGGTAAACCGCTGGCGCAGGTCTGCCTATGACGGTTCGATGTCGGCCGTGACCGCCGGCAGGGTAGGACCGGCGGCTCGCATGCGGCACAATAGACGATGCCCTTGCAGGGTCGACGGCTTCCGCAGGGGAGTACGACGGTCCCGCCCACACTGCACGGTGATGGAATCGAATTCTTGGAAAATCAAGCGGTTAAATCGAAGATGCGAATCCTGGTCAGTAACGACGATGGCGTCGACGCCGCAGGCATCCGGATGCTTGCTTCGGTGCTGCGTGAGGCCGGTCACGAAGTCACGGTGGTCGCGCCCGACCGCGATCGCTCCGGCGCCAGCAATTCGCTGACCCTGGACCTGCCGATCCGCCTCAAGCGCATCGACCATTACACCGTCTCGGTGGCCGGTACCCCGACCGACTGCGTGCACCTGGCGCTGACCGGGCTGCTCGAGTTCGAACCCGACATTGTCGTGTCCGGCATCAACAACGCCGCCAATCTCGGCGATGACGTGATCTATTCCGGCACCGTCTCGGCGGCGATGGAAGGTCGCTTCCTCGGCCTGCCGGCGGTGGCGGTCTCGCTGGTTACCCGCAACCACGATCCGAAACACTTCGAGACCGCCGCGCGCGCTGCGGTGGAGATCGTCGCCCGGCTCAAGGCCGATCCGTTGCCGGCTGACACCATCCTCAACGTCAACGTGCCGGACCTGCCGTGGAACGAGGTCAAGGGCTTCGAGGTCACCCGCCTGGGCAACCGCCATCGTGCAGAAGGCTGCATCGCGCAGAAGGACCCACGCGGCAACGAGGTGTACTGGATCGGCCCGGCCGGTCGTGAGCAGGACTCCGGCCCCGGCACCGACTTCCACGCGGTGCGCACCGGGCATATCTCGATCACCCCGATCCAGGTCGACCTGACCCGCTACCAGGCACTGGAGAAAGTGGCCAGCTGGGTCGGCGGCCTCAGCGCCGCGCTGGACCAGCCGGCATGAGTCCACGCCTGCGCCTGCAACCGGAAGCCGTCGGCATCGGCATGACCTCGCAGCGTGTGCGCGACCGCCTGGTCGATCGCCTGCGCGAGGCTGGCATCGTCGACGAGTCGACCTTGAATGCGATCCGGGTGGTGCCACGTCATCTGTTCATCGACGAAGCGCTTGCGTCACGCGCCTACGAAGACACCGCCCTGCCGATCGGCCACGGCCAGACCATCTCGCAGCCGTGGGTGGTGGCGCGCATGACCGAAGCCGTGCTGCAGGTCTCGCCGAAGAAAGTGCTGGAAGTCGGTACCGGCTCCGGCTACCAGGCCGCCGTGCTCGGCGCGCTGGGCCTGGAGATCTACACCGTCGAACGCATCGGCGACCTGCTGCGACAGGCGCGCAAGCGCTTCCGTGCGCTGGGCATGAATATCCGCACCAAGCATGATGATGGCCGCGCGGGCTGGGCCGAGCACGGCCCGTTCGATGCCATCGTCGTCACCGCCGCGGCGCCTGCACTGGTCGATGAACTGGTCGGGCAGCTGGCCGAGGGCGGCCGCCTGGTGGCGCCGGTCGGCGGGCCGGGTGGGCAGTCGCTGGTGCAGCTGGACCGCAGGGCTGACGGCAGCATCGAACAACGCGTGCTGGCGCCGGTCACCTTCGTGCCGCTGCTGTCCGGCATGCTCGACTAATCCACGGAGCAGGGTTGCATGAAGATTTTCGGGCCGCTGTACGAGCGGGCGATGAAGTGGGCGGCGCACGAACGCGCGCCGACCTACCTGACGGTGTTGAGCTTCTTCGAGGCGATCATCTTTCCGGTGATGCCGGAAGTGATGCTGGCGCCGATGTGCGTGGCCCAGCCGAAACGCGGCTGGTGGTTCGCCACCCTCAGCCTGGCTGGCTCGATGGTCGGCGCGCTGATTGGCTATGCATTGGGTCATTATGCCTTCGAAGCGATCAAGCCGTTGTTCGAAGCACTGGGCATGCTGCCGGCCATCGAGCAGGGCATCACCACCGTGCAGGCCAAGATGGCCGAGTCGCCATGGGCGGTGTTCACCTTCCTGGTGCTGGGCGGCTTCATGCCCATCCCGATGAAGGTCTTCACGTGGGCATCGGGTATCGTCGGCGTGCCGATGCCGCAGTACCTGTTGAGCATGCTGATCGGTCGCGGCAAGCGCGTGTTCGTGCTGGCTGCGGTCATCCGTATCGGTGGTGCGCGTGCTGAAGCGGCACTGCGTCGCTGGATTGAACCGCTGGGCTGGATCGCCACCGCGTTGGTGGTGGTGCTGATCGCCTGGCTTGTATGGAGGTCGAAGTTCGCATGAATCCTGATCGTCTGAGCAAGGGAGTGCGCATCGGCGCGCTGGCGTTGCTGGTTTCCACCCTGGCCGCCTGCGGCACCGCAACCGTGGTTCGTCCTGGTGGTGGCAGCACCGGCGGTGGTGTGACCACGCCGAAGACCTCGGTGCCCAAGCCCGGGCAGACCGTGGTGGTGCGCAAGGGCGATACCATCTATGCGCTGGCCCGCATCCATGACATCACCCCGGCCGACCTGATTGCCTGGAACAGCCTGGACAACCCCTCGACCATCCATCCGGGGCAGGTGATCCGACTGTATCCGGCCGGTGCCAGCGGCGGCCGCGCGCCGACCACGGTGGTCACCCCGCCGCGCTCGGGTGGCAGCAGCGGCGGCAGTACCACATCGGCCCCGGCCCCGGCGCCGGTGGGTCCGGTGAAGAGCAACATCGCCTGGCGCTGGCCGGCCGATGGCGCGATCGTCGGCCGCTACGTGGCCGGTGACGCGACCAAGCAGGGCGTGGACATCGCCGGTACCAGCGGCCAGCCGGTCAAGGCCACCGCCAACGGTGTGGTGGTGTACTCCGGCGCCGGCCTGGTCGGCTACGGCGAGCTGATCATCATCAAGCACAGCGACCAGTGGCTGTCGGCCTATGGCCACAACCGCAAGCGCCTGGTGAATGAAGGACAGAGCGTGAAGGCCGGTGAGCAGATCGCCGAGATGGGCCGCACCGGTGCGAACCGCGACATGGTCCACTTCGAGATCCGCTATAACGGCAAGCCGGTGGACCCGCAGCAGTACCTGCCGGCACGCTGATCGTTGATTCGCCATCTGGGCGGATCCCCGGCCCGGCGCAGCGCGCCGGGCGTTCGCCAACGGCGCGGCCCATGGGCCGCAAACGCCCTCGGCTCACCCGCTACAACGGCAAGCCGGTGGACCCGCAGCAATACCTGCCGGCACGCTGATCGTCGATTCGCCATCTGGGCGGATCCCCGGCCCGGCGCAGCGCGCCGGGCGTTCGCCAACGGTGCGGC